>CAUZBD010000083.1:0-7806 GCA_963577795.1 Planctomycetota bacterium
CAGAAACCGCTCGGGAATGATTTCCTCAATCGGTTGCACCGGGACATCCACCGCCGGCAAAGAAACTGCTTTGCGGCCAGCTTTCGACAATTCAAAAATAAGCTGCGTGGCATGCTTATTTCGCATGGGTTGCTCCACTGGTTGTGTGCTGAGCGACGAACTCAACAAATTGGTCAATCTCCTTGCGCGTTCTTTTTTCGGTCACTGCCAGCAAAAAACAATCCGCACGATCCGGATACCACTGCCCAAGGGGCACACCGGCAAAAATGCCTGCCCGCTCACAATCGACTAAAAGTTCATCCACTGCATTTGCGCGATCGCGAACGACGAATTCTTTAAAGACCGGTCGATCAAAAACGACTTCCAAGCGATCGAGCCTACTCAACCGTTCGCGGGCGTAGGCCGTTTTCTGGAGACACAATTCAGCGACCTCCCGCATTCCCTGGGGCCCCATCGCCGCAAGGTAAACGCTCGCTCGCAAGGCAAAGAGTCCCTGATTCGTACAGATATTACTTGTTGCCTTGTCGCGACGAATATGTTGCTCGCGGGTTTGCAGGGTAAGAACCCAGCACCGATTGCCGCGACGGTCGGTCGTTTGACCGGCAATTCTTCCTGGCAACCGCCGTACGAATGTCTCGCGGCAGGCCATCAGCCCCAGATAAGGCCCCCCATACTGCATCGGCGTACCTAGCGACTGGCCCTCTCCGACCACAATATCGGCACCGTAATCTCCCGGACGCTGCAAAAGCCCAAGGCTGATCGGATCAATCACCGAAACGAGCAGTGCCCCGGCCGAGTGGACCTTTTCTACAATCTCGTGGACTTCCTCCAGACACCCAAAGAAATTTGGCTGCTGCAGAAGCAAACACGCCGTATCTTCGGTGAGGGCACTGTTCAGTGCTTGTTGATCGATTGTGCCCTCAGGACATGGGATTGTGATGACTTCCGTTTCCAATGAGGCAAAGTAGGTGTCGACAACCTGCCGATACTCCGGATGCACACTCTCGGCAACCAGGACACGACCTCGCCGCCGAGTCACAGTCAAACTCATTAACACCCCCTCAACGGCCGCCGAACCACCGTCGTACAAACTCTGATTGGAAACATCCATTCCCGTCAGTTCACAAATCATCGTCTGATATTCGAACATTGCCTGTAAATTTCCCTGACTTACCTCCGGTTGGTACGGTGTGTAGGAAGTATAAAACTCACCGCGTGAGGCAACATAATCCACAACGGCCGGAACAAAATGATCGTAACTTCCGGCACCGAGAAAGCAGACCGTATCGGCGGGAGACTTATTTTGAGCAGCGAGTGCGGTAAGATGCGCCGTCAGTTCCAGTTCACCCATTGCCTTGGGTAATTGCAGGGGCCTCTTCAACCGGAGCGATTCGGGAATCGACTCAAAGAGTTCTTCAATAGAAGCACAGCCGATCGCTTCGAGCATCGCCTGCTGATCATCAGGCGTATTGTAGACGTACGGCATCCGCTCAGCTCTCCTCTTCGGCACACATTTTATTGTATGCCGCATGATCCATTAGATTTTCTAAATCAATCGCTCCAGCAAGCCGAATCTTTGCAATCCAGCCACGTCCATAGGGGTCTTCGCCGAGCCACTGGAGTGCGTCGGGAAGTTCTTGATTGACCTCGATCACTTCTCCCGCCACCGGACTATAGATATCACTGACCGCTTTGACCGACTCGACTTCACCAAGCGATCCCCCTGGAGTGACCTGTTTGCCAATCTCTGGCAACTCCAAAAAGACAAGATCCGTAAGCGCTTCAACGGCAAAGGCGGAAATTCCAACCGTTGCTAACGACTGGCCATTTTGTGCATGCTCTGCGTTCTCATCGACATGAACCCACTCATGTGTTTTCGCGTATCTCAGTTCTTCCGGTTTCACCTGATTTTCCTTCCCTGCATTGATTGATCCCTAACTGAATGACTTTTGTAAATCGAAAAATACCACGATCCCTCAGAGCACCGGGCGTTTGTAAAAGGGTAATTCTACCACTTGAGCCGCTTCCTCTCGCCCCCGCATATCGATCAAAACCTCAGTCCCCACCGACGCAAGTTCTTGTGCTACAAAGCCCATTGCAATGGGCTGCCCCAACGTGGGGGAATGCGTTCCACTGCTCACGTTCCCGACCACACGGCCTGCGACTCGGATCGGATACCCCTCCCGGGGAACCCGCCGACCCTGGGTGATTAAACCCACGCGGCGGGGAAAATTTCCCTCACCGGCAAGACGCACCAGGGCATCGCGTCCCACGAACTGGTGATCTTTCAAATGAACCGCAAATTCCAGTCCCGCCTGCAGCGGCGAAATCTCCTCACTTAACTCGTGTCCATAAAGAGGCATCGCGGCCTCAAGACGCAATGTGTCGCGTGCTGCAAGTCCGACGCTGGTCCCGCCAATTTGTTTACAGCAAGTGAACAATTTTTTCCACAAAGCTTCCGCTGCGGCTACCGGAACGATAAGTTCCCAGCCATCCTCTCCCGTATAGCCCGTCCGACTCAACACACCGTCGTGTGTATCCATCGCAGCAAACCGGGCTGTATAATATCCCATCTCGGCGGGATTCTTGGCACAAACTGACGTCACCACTTCTTCTGCCCGCGGGCCCTGAACCGCAAACATCGACTGCTGGTGTGTCTGGTCCTGCCATTCCAGATCCGCTTGGCCAACAGTAAATTCTTTTTGGCGATTCTCCAACCAAGCTAAAACCTTCTGAAGGTTGCCTGCATTAACGACCATAAGAAAAACCGGACCTTTTGCATCGCGAAGGTGGGTTACCAGAACATCATCGACCGTACCCCCACGATGATTGGTCAAGAGTGCATAGCGAACGCGGCCTTCCGACAGGTTTGAAATCGGCCGGGAGAGCAAACCGTCAAGAAAAGAGCCCGCTGCGGCTCCTCGGAAAACCAATCTTCCCATATGGGAAATATCAAACAGGCCAACCGATGTGCGTGTCGCCAGATGCTCGCCGACAATCGATCCATACTGGATCGGCATCGACCAACCACCGAACCCGGCCATTTTGGCCCCCCGGGCAGTATGCCACGCATGCAGGGGCGTTTGCGTCAGTGTTAAAGTCATCCGTGTGCACACCTTAAAACAAGAATTCTTGTATTCTAGCGCTCCGCAACAGCCTCGCCAGGGGGCGTCGGCCAAAGCTTCAGTCGCGTGATCGCCGGGATTTCTTCGTACTTTGTTGCGTTGGCGATTTACGTGACCGCTTGGGCTTTTCTTCCGATCCTTTGCCGCGACGGCTTTTTGCGGATGCTTTGGCCTTCGGCTTCCCGGAACCCTGTTTCTTCCTGGGACGACCGACCAAACGGAAATCGAGTTCCCGACGGTCGATATCGATATGCGCAACGGCAACTCGAAGGGAATCACCAAGTCGGAAGGTATTGTCGCGGCGGCGTCCGGAAAGTGTGTGAGCGGTGCCGTCAAAATGGTAATTGTCATCGGCCAGTGAGGCGATGTGAACCAAGCCTTCTGCCGGAAGTGCTATACCTTGTACGAAAAGTCCATAATCTTGTACCCCGGTGACTGTCGCTTCCATCTCCTCGCCAATCCGTGTGCTGAGATAATTGAGAAGCTTGACACGGACGAGTTCGCGTTCTGCCTGTTCGGCCCGTTGTTCGCGCTCGCTGCAATGTTCACCGCTTATGTGCAATTCCTCATTTTTCTGCTTTGCAGTGCGACCCTCATCCAACGACCGCAGTAACCGGTGTATCAGTAAATCTGGGTAACGCCGGATGGGAGACGTAAAATGGCAATAGCAATCACTTGCCAAGGCAAAGTGTCCTTCTGGAAGCGGACTGTAAACGGCACGCTGCAGACTACGCAGCAGAGCGTAATTGACTGCCTGCTGCTGCTTCCCACCTTCTACTGTTTGCAGTAAACGCTGCAAGGCAAAACGGCTCTCGAGACTTGTTGTTTCAATGCCCAACTCCTCAATAAATTTAGTCAGCGCACGAAGCTTACGTGGTTCCGGCGGTTCGTGGATGCGCCGCAGGAATGGCAGGTGCCGGGCATGTAATAATTCTGCGACTGCTTCGTTCGCAGCAAGCATAAACTCCTCGATAATCTGATGGCTCTCGGTATTTTCAACCAGATGGGCACCAGTCACGCGACCCTGCTTGTCGAGATCGATTTTTACCTCGGGCATGGAAAGTTCCAATGCACCACGTGTAAAACGACGCCGACGTAGAAGCATCGCCAGCGCATGCATATCGCCTAAAAGGGCGTGAACTTCCGGAGTCAGTTTTTTCTTCCACGGTATGGGCGAAGCAAGGAAGGCGTCCACCTCCGCATAATGGAAGCGTCGATCGCTACGGATGGCGCCCGCAACCGATTCGACTCCCACAGGCACCCCTTCCGCTGTAAATTCGATAAAAACAGACCGCGTATAGCGGACCTTCTCCGGTTGAAGACTGGCCAGATGGTTCGAAATCGTCTCGGGCAGCATGGGAATCACACGATCGGGAAGATACGCGCTCGTCGCCCGGTCGTAGGCCTCGCGATCCAACTGCGTTTTTTCCTGAATGAAATGTGAAACATCGGCGATATGCACACCCAGGAGCCAATGTCCCTCAGACGATTGCTTCAGAGAAATTGCGTCGTCGAAGTCGCGGGCGTCAATCGGGTCGATGGTGACGACAGTGAGGTCGGTGAAATCTTTGCGTTCTGGTGGAATCGATTCATCGAACGTTTCGGCAACTAGCCTCGCCTCTTCAAGTACGGCATCAGGAAAATCTCCCGGAAGTCCATACTCGTGAATGATTGAAAGCGTATCGACGCCCGGCTGATTGCGAGGCCCGAGTACTTCTACAACGACCGCCTCCCCTTCGCGGAAGTGGGAAGGAAATCGCACCATTTCAATCACAACTTTTTCATCAATCTGCGCCTCGCTTGCCGTTGCATCGCCAATCCGCACCGGTGCCGTAAAAATCTTTCCGTCGACCTGGACGAGCGGCATACCGGCCTGCTGAAAAAAAGTTCCGACAAACCGGTGCGTGCCACGGTCGATGACCTCAATGATCTCGCCGGCAGGCCCCACGCCTCGCTTTGATCCTTGTTTGCCTCGCAACTGAACGCAAACCGTGTCTCCGCTCGCGGCATCGCCCGTGTGTTTCGCCGGGATGAAAATATCCACCGGTTGCTCTCCGGTCGCCACCGAAGGGGTAGGGCGGACGAATCCATATCCCGCCTTCAACCGACGAAAAATACCCGTGACACGATCCGGGGTGCCCTTTCCGGGCGAGATCACCGCATGTCCACCGGCATAGGCAAGCTTGCCTCGTTTGACGAGTTGCTTGATCTTTTTCTTCAGTTGCCGAGTCTGCTGTTCGTCGAGCCTGAGTCGCTCGGCAATCTTGCGGGGCTTCACCGGTCGATAACCTGGAGAGAGGACATGTTCGAGAAGCATCTCCTGGAGTTCGTCCTCATTCATGCCCAGCAGGTCCTTTGTAGAGTTTGCGACCGAGGTTGGGATAGTATTGGGTCCAGGAACTGTCTGGATTGTTGTCACTGCGGATCACCTGATCGAACTGATGCAGCCGGGCATCCAACTCATCCAACTGACTTAGGACCAGCGCTTCGCGGGTCATTGGTACCTGCGGACTACCGGAGTCGAGACGACCGTGGTGACTGACAATGAGATGCTTCAACTGCATGGCACGTTCGGCTGGAAATGAAGACAGTCCACTTAGTTTGCTCTCTAAAAGTGTTAATCCAATGACAATATGGCCGAGTAACTGACCCTTGTCCGTATAATGCAAATCGCGATCGTAGCCCAACTCCTCGACTTTCCCCGAGTCGTGCAACAACCCTCCCACGAGCAGCAACTCGCGATCGAGGTGGGGATAGGTGTCGGCAACGCGATCGATCAGATCGCACAATGTTGCCACGTGCTGCAATAAGCCACCGTGATAGGCATGATGATTTTTAATTCCGGCCGGAGCGCGACAAAATTTGTCCATAAAGTCTGCATCTTCCAGATAGGCTACGGCAAGCTTACGTAGATCTTGATCCGCCAGTTCCGAAAATCGCTTCGTCAAATTTTTACGCAAGCTGGCGATGAGCCCTGCGGGAAGTACGCGAAAATCACTCTCATCGATCGTCTCGCTGGAAACTTTTTCGATACTTTTGGCAATCAGTTGCACCGCTCCCTGAAAAAGTTGTGTGGTGCCTTGCACGCGAACATAATCACCGTCGGCAAAATGAGCGGCCTTTTCTTCACTCGCGTTCCACATCCTCGCCTCGAGTGAGCCGGAACGATCCGAGAGACGAAACTGTAAATAGAGATTTCCCTGACGATTGGAACGCAGCTGCTTACCGCTCAGCAGGAAAACCTGATCGATGGTCTGCTCGGCGTGGAGTTTACTGACGAGATGGCGTGCCATGGGGTTTTATACTTCCGAAGCGACTTGGTTCCGTCTTTCAAGCATCGGATGGACGCTATCCGAGGCCGCCTTACACAGAGCGGGAAAAACAACAATCAGCAAGCCGATACTCTTAGTGGAGCGACCTCTCAGGCCACCCCGATGATTTTAGGAGTACCGGACGGTTTTCTACAAGGACCAGAGATATTGCGAGTAAGCCCGCGACTGTCATAGAATGTCGCCTGGTTGAATCACTTTCCGCCCTTTTTTGGACTTCCTATGGCTAAACCACCCCCGCATGCGATCCAACCTACCCGTAACGATGACTATCCAGAATGGTATCAGCAGGTTATTCGCGCTGCGGACCTTGCTGAAATTTCTCCCGTCCGCGGGTGTATGGTTATCAAACCGTGGGGTTATTCCATTTGGGAAAACATGCAGCAATCACTCGACCGCATGTTTAAAGCGACCGGCCATGTGAATGCCTACTTCCCGTTGTTCATTCCGATGAGCTACCTGGAAAAGGAGGCTGCCCACGTCGAGGGGTTCGCGAAAGAATGTGCTGTTGTCACCCACCATCGTCTGGAACCAGATGGGAAAGGGGGGCTTCGTCCGGCCGGCCCCCTCGAAGAGCCTTTGATTGTTCGTCCCACGAGCGAAACCATCATTGGAGAAATGTATGCGAAATGGATTCAGTCGTATCGCGATTTACCCGTGTTGATTAACCAGTGGGCGAACGTGGTGCGGTGGGAGATGCGCACGCGGATTTTCTTGCGGACCACTGAGTTTCTCTGGCAAGAAGGGCATACCGCGCACGCAACGCAAGCGGAGGCAGAAGAAGAAACACGCAAAATGCTCGAAGTCTATGCCGACTTTGCGGAAAACTGGATGGCGATGCCCGTGATCAAAGGAGAAAAGACGGCCGAGGAACGTTTTCCGGGTGCGGTCGCGACTTACAGCATCGAAGCGATGATGCAAGACCGTAAAGCGTTGCAGGCGGGAACATCGCACTTTCTCGGACAAAATTTTTCGCGGGCGCATGAAATCAAGTTTCAGGATAAAAAAGGTGCGGAGGCCTACGCCTGGACAACCTCATGGGGTGTCTCAACCCGCCTGGTTGGCGGACTCATTATGACACACGGCGATGACGATGGAATGATCGTACCGCCACGACTCGCACCACAACACGTGGTGATTCTTCCGGTATTGCGAGGAGGCGATTCAAGTGGTTCCGTACTGGAGTATTGTGAAAAGTTAAAGTCGGCACTCGAAGGTAAAACATTCAACGGTGCTCCGATACGTGTTGCGTTAGACCGCCGTGATATTCGCGGCGGGGAAAAGACCTGGCAGCATATCAAGAAGGGTGTGCCTCTTCGCGTCGAAATAGGCCCCCGCGATGTGGAGAGTGA
>CAUZBD010000084.1:0-7763 GCA_963577795.1 Planctomycetota bacterium
GAACTATTCAATGATGACGTGCAAGAGGCAGGCCGTGTACGGTCGGTTCAGTTTACACGCGATGGCCGCGATGCGGCTTTTTTACAGTTGGATGACAGTCCACTAGCAAGCCAGCAGGTATGGGAAGAATTTGGTGGTGTCTACGGACCCCGACCGGTCAAAGGGAAAAAGTATGGTGCGACGGTCTATGCCCGCTACGATGACGAACTGGCCGAGTCGCTGGGGCAGGAGCCGATCTATATTGCAGGACAGTTCTATGGAAAAGGACGCGTTTTCTACCAAGCGAGTGGGGAGATGTGGAGAATCCGTCGCTTGGACGCCGCACACTTTGAAAAATGGTATACCCATCTCATCCGGCACGTGTCGGCGGGTCGTCTGCATCGTGGATCTCCGCGAGGCGATGTTTTACTTGTAGAAAAAGACATGTATCGTGTGGGGGATACGATTCCGATTGTTGCCCACTTGAAGAATGCGGCCCGCAAGCCGTACCAGGCCGACGAAGTCACACTGTATGTTTTCTCGGCGACTCATCCGACGGAGGGACAACCCCTCACACTTTTTGCCGATCCTGTCCGCGCAGGTACGTTCCAAGGTGAATGGACTGTTCGAGAGCCTGATGCCTATCGGTTGGAACTTGCAGTTCCCCAGAGCGAGTACGAACCGTTGAGTCGAAAGGTGAAAGTGCTTGCCTCGGATCGAGAACGTGTCCGGCCTGAGCAAGATCGGTCGGCATTGCAGCGGTTAGCCACCGCGACCGGTGGACGTTATTTTACGTCGATTGAGGCTGCCCGGGGAGAAACTGGGGAACCGCCCCTGGTGGGAGCAGTGGTCGATCAGACTCGGGTAACGCCCGTACAGGGAGACATCGATAAAGTCTGGAAGGCACAATTCAGCCGCTGGATGCTGCTAGGGATTTGTGGCGTGCTTTGTTTAGAGTGGTTTTTGCGACGTCTTTTTCGTCTTGCTTGATGCTCTTGGAATCCAATCATGGCGACGGTCATCGAAAAGGTTGCGACGACACCCTCCTGGGCAGGGCAAATCGTACAGCTCCGTAGACTGATTCGTACCCACATCGTCCTCAAAGGGATTGCAATTCTATGCATCACTGTTGCTGTTGGATTTTGGATTTCGCTTGCAGTGGACTGGCTTTGGGAACCACCGGTAATTGTGCGGGCCGCGGTATTGATCGGCTTCATTCCTTTGGCTTTCTGGATCGTCTGGCGCTTTTCGCTCGGTCGTCTTCGCGTGCCGCTTCCCGACAGCAGCATGGCTCTGTTGCTTGAACGAAGCTACCCGGTACTCCAGGAACGACTGCTTACAGTGATCGAATTAGATGGCACGGCGGGTCGAAATGATGCATTTGATCCCCGCCTGCTCTCGTCTATCGAAAACGAAATTGAACCGCTGTTCCCGCTTGCAGATTCGACAAAAGTATTGAACTTCAGGCCGCTTGTTCAGGCATTCCTGGTGGTGCTTCTGCTTGCCCTGCCGATCCTTCTGTTTTGTCTGTTGCAAACCACCGATGCGCAGATCTGGGCGGCGCGAAATCTGGCTTTGCAAGAGTTGCAGTGGCCACGAGCGACGCGGATCACAGTCGAAGGATTTGTAGTACGCGATGACGGTGTGCGGATTAAAAAAGTAGCCCGTGGTGGCCAGGTCACCGTCCGCGCACGTGCCAATCTCGAATACGAAGTTCCTCAGAGGGTTGAAATTCATTTCACGACCGATGAAGGCACGCTGCGGAAGGTGGGTATGACGCGATTAAAGGGAGCGATTCCCGGCCGTGATACCGATCAAGAGTACGAATATGTGTTTAAAAATATTCGCTCCTCGACGACGCTCGCGGTCGTCGCGCATAGCAATCGACTATTGAGCAAGGCAGATCGCGTTGATGATTTAAGAATCGATGCGGTGAAGAGTCCCAGCTTAGTCGATATTCAATTGCACTATACGTACCCCGATTACCTCCGCAGGCCGGCTGCGACCGGTTCGGTTCGGCTGAATGAACCCATTCCGCAAGGCACCGATGTTCGGGTCGTGGGTCGATCGAATAAGCCGCTTTCACGGGCGTTTTATCGTCAAACAGCGCGTGATGGCGAGACAGTTGAGCGACGGATAATGCTCGACGCGGTCGATGCGCAAAAGATGGAGATTGAGCTGAAGTCTGTTCGAGCGGATACGCAGATTGATTTCCAGTTGTTCGATACCGACCACATTCAGAATGTTGAGCCTGTGCGACTTGTCCTCCGCACTCTGGAAGATCAGCTGCCGGAAGTTAAAGTGCGGCTTGAGGGTATCGGCAAATCGATTACGCCGCTGGCGGTGGTTCCAATGCGAGGTACGGTGACCGACGATTATGGAGTTGCCGAGGCTTGGGTTGCGTATGCGGTCGATGGCGGTCCCGAAACGCATCTGCCTCTGGTTCTTTCGGAGCGGGGAGAACTGGGTCAAGAGCGACCCTATGCGTTTGATATTGAGTCGCTTCGGCTTCAGCCAGGCCAAAAGCTTACGGTACAATTGCAGGCGAGCGATGACTGTGATCTCCGCGATGCGCCGAGCCACGGCGAAGGTTCGAAATACACACTCAAAATTGTGACCGAAAGTCAGTTACGCGCGGAGCTTGAGGCGCGAGAGAAAATGCTTCGCCGCCGTATGGAAACTATTTTGGCGGAAGCGCAGCGGATGGAAGACTCGCTCAAGCGACTACAGGACGGATCGCCCTCTTTAAAGAAGATTGCCAATCCCCCAGCGGAAGCATCGCCCGACCGCAGGGACTCGATTCGGATGGTGCGGATTGAGTCTGCACTTGAATCCGCAGACCGCATGCGCCATGAAACCGCAAACATTGCGCTCGAATTTGAACGCGTGCTCATCGAACTCCGTAATAACCGCGTTGCTTTTCTTGGGGAACTTGAGCAGCGTATCGGGGGACGCATCATCGATCCGCTTAATCGTATTTCGGTTGATGCGTTTCCCGCCTTGGAGGCGTTTCTTCGACAGATCCGTCAAAAGATTGCCGACGCGGCTCCCTTTGTTACCCCACTTTCAGCGGCGCAAGAAAACTTGCGGTCTATTTTGCGACAGATGCAAGGTGTGCTCGAAAACATGCTGAAGCTACAGCGTTTCAACGAAGTTTTGGCAGATTTGCGTAAAATTATCGATGCGCAGCAGCGCGTGTCGCAGCAAACGCTCGAACAAAGGCAGCTGTTAGAAAAACAGTTGAAAGAGCAGTTGAAAAAAGATCTGCTCGATTAGAAGGATTGGACCGTTATAATAAATAGCGGGGTGGCCTTTGAAGAGCGGAAAATCTCAGAGGAACTGAGATAATGCGATGGGATCAGGAGTCGGAGAGCATGTCCATGAGAAAGATGCAACGTTATCCATTTCTTGGAGTCGCGATGCTTGCGATCAGCTCAAGTCTTTTGCTGGCAGACTCTCCTGTTGGGGAACGAGCCGATCGATTGGTTGTTGAACAAACGAGGGTCGCAGATCAGTACGACCGATTTAAGAAAAACATCACTGATCTGGCTGATTTTTTACGACAGACAGATCCCGAACGGGCAGAAGTTCTGGAGAAAGCAGTCGAGCAGATGAATCGGGGCGACGCGTTGGAGCGATTCACGCAGGTGATCGATTTATTGGGGCAGGATGCGCTCCTGATCTCAGATGTCGACGAAATACGTTCCAGCCAGGAGGCCTTGGAAACCGAATTGCAAACGCTCCTCGCGTTGCTTTTGACCGAAAATAGGCAGAGCCAAAATCAATCAGAAAAGCAAAAGATCGCGCGCTATCTTAAAGAAATCAGCCGGATCATTCGAATGCAAAAGGCGGTCCAAGCAGAGACGGAGAGAATAAGCCGACCGGAAGATTTGGTTCCACAGCAGGCAAAGCTCGAAAAGCAGGCACAATTGCTTGCCGAAAAGATGAAATCCGGGAATAGGACGGCCAAAAAATCGAACGGCAAAAAAGCGACAAAACCTTCTCAGGAATCGGAAAAAGAGAGTCCTCCCCGTGGCGATCCGCCCTCCCCCGGTGAAAAATCAAAGCAAACCGGTAAGAAGAGCGGAAATGATGCGCAGGCAGAAAAACCTTCTCCACAGCAAGCGATCGAACAGGCCCGCAAGCAGATGCGTTCGGCAATCGAGAATCTCAAGCAGGCGAAAAAAGACAACGCACTAGAAAAACAGTTCGCTGCAATTTCGGCATTGGAGAAAGCAAAGGCCGAATTGACCCGCATTCTGCGGCAACTCCGCGAAGAGGAAATCGAGCGCGTCCTGGCGCTGCTTGAGGCGAGGTTCCGGAAAATTCTCGGCCTGCAAAAGAGGGTTTATGAACAGACCGTCACACTCGATCAGACCAATCAAGAAGAACGCGATCGCAGCTTTGAGATTGAAGCAAGTCGGCTGAGTGAAAAACAATCAAAAATTGTTGGACTGATCGATGCGACACTCGTGCTTTTCAGAAATGAGGGATCCGCGGTGGCACTTCCCGAGGCAGCGTTGCAGTTGCGCGAGGATATGGAACTGGTCATGGTGCGACTCGATAGAGCAGAGACAGGTACCCTAACGCAGCAGATCATGGAGGATATTCTCGAATCGCTCGAAGAAATCATCGGGGCGATTGAGCAATCACAGCAGGAGCAGAAACAGCGGAAACAAGCTTCCGGTCAAGGTCAAGGAGGAAATTCCGATCCCCCCTTGGTCGATATGTTGGCCGAACTCAAGATGATCCGCTCGCTTCAGTGGCGCGTGAATCGACGCACCGCGAGATACCAGGAGGTTGTTCTGACAGGTCGCACACCGCGTAAAAATTTACTTCCAGAATTAAAGAAGCTTTCAGATCGACAAGCGAGAATCGAAAAAATTTCCCGAGATATTGTCTTGGAAAACAATCGGTGAAGAGGCTTGAATAAGTTTTGTCAAGTTTTGTATTGGTTTACCCGAATGAAGTGTACTCAGAATAAAATCGCTCTTTTTCCTTGTGTGCTGGCACTAGTATTGCCGCTCGCGCCGGTGATTGCGATGGACGCCCCACCAGTGGCAGACGATGCGGTGGTGTCCTTGCTTGAGGAGCCGCCTGCGGTTGATCACATTCGTGCGCGATGGACCGAGTATCTCCAGGGTCAGGGAGCGACGAAAAATCAAACAGCGCAAGTTCTGGCGATCTGGAACCAAGGTGATGATGAGGCGCTGTCGCGCGAGCGGCTCGGTAAGATGGTTGCTGCGATTGCAATTCTTCATCCGGAAACGGTTCTGTTAGCCGGGGCAACGCGTCGTGGAGATCCTGAACGGACGGAAGGCACATCGTGGCTGGAGCAGGAAGAGATCCCAGCCTTTCTACGCGACCATTTGCAGTTGTGGATTGCGCAAGGATGGATTCAGCAGGGTCGCTACACGCAGGCCCTTGCTTTACTGGAAGGCATTTCGCTGCCCGAACTCCTCGATCCAGTATCGTATGCGTTTGCACTCGCTGCAATTCATCATCAGCGGGCGGATAAAAAAAGAGGAATGCAACTGCTTGAATGGTTGCGTGAACATCAGGAGGTGAGTCCTCAGCGGTACGTTGTGCTTGCCGAATTAATGTACGAAGATCTCCGGCAGCTCAAGGCAGGATCGCTCGATGACATCTCTCGACGCATGAAGCAGGTTCGTCAGCAGTTGGACTTGGGACGTACCGGAGACCACGTGCTCAAGACGGAGGACGAGGTGCTGCGAATGCTCGATAAACTGATTGAAGAAGAATCAAAAAAACAAGCAAATCAAGCAACGGTTGCGGGGCAAGGAGGCGCACCATTGCGACCGGCTGAAGCGAGTCGTCCACTGGGTGGGAAAGGTCCCGGCCAGGTGACAAAAAAGAAGATTGGTCAATCGACAGGCTGGGGAGATTTGCCACCGAAGGAGCGCGAACAGGCGATGCAGGAGATAAGTCGCGAATTTCCTGCACATTATCGGGAGGTCATCGAAGCCTATTTCCGTGAACTTGCCCGCCAGCAAAAGTGAAACAGTCGAAAGGGCACGATGCTTTTTTTCTTAATTTCACTGACTTATGAAACGATGATCGTGGGTGCAACGGCACCCGAGATTACGGTCCAATCATTGGATGGTCATTCGGTGACGGGGGAGTTGATCGACCTGACAAGCGACGGAGTCATCGTGAACCTCACCGATGGCAAGCGGAAGATACCGCTCGGCGATCTTGGCAAGGTGACATTCTCGGCTTCCTCCACGGCAGGGCAAACATCTCCGCCTGCGGGACTGCAGATTCAATTGGTCGACCGCACGGAGTTGGCTGCCAAGTCCTTTACCGCAATCGGCGATGCAGCGACGATTGTTTGGGATTCGGGAGATACACAAACGGTTCCGTTGTCCCTGATTCGCTCAGTGAGCTTTGTCGCCGGAGACGACCGTCTACTCGAGGCGTGGAATCGATTGCGCGACAAGCCGCGGCGCGGCGATCGTTTGGCAGTACGGAAAGGAAAACAAATCGACTATGTGGAGGGCGTGATTTCGCGAGTCGCAGAGGACCACGTGGACTTTGATCTCGACGGCGAATCGATACCGGTCAAGTGGAGCAAACTTGCAGGATTGTTGTTCGCTGACCGGCCGACGAAAAAGCTGGAGCCAATCAAGTGCCAATTAATGACGGTGAGCGGTTCCCAGATACCGGTCTCTGCGTGGAAGAGCAACCCGGAGGGGTTCTCGCTGCAGTTGCCCTGCGGTCTGACATTCGACGTCCCCTATGGGCGGGTGCAAAGCATTGATTTTTCGCAAGACAAAATCATCTATTTATCGGAAATGAAGCCCGTTGTCACAGAGTGGACGCCCTATTTGGCGGCAGGAAATATCAGTCCGCTACTGGCGCGATTTTACGGACCCCAGAAGGATCGCTTTAGCGGATTTGCGCAAGGGGACACATCCGGTCGACTGGAAATCGTAAGCCTTTCCAAACAGGATTCCCAGAACGACTCGATAACGCCTCCGTCGATCGAATCGTATGCACACGGTCTTTCTCTGCAGAGTAAATCGCGGTTAATCTACGATCTGCCACCGGAATCGCGTCGCTTTGAGGCACGTGCGGGCATCGATGCCGGTAGTGTCCAAATCGGTGACGTACACTTCGAGATTCGTGGTGATGGGCGGTCGCTTTATGCAGAGGATATTTCGGGACGTACCGGACCTCGCGATGTGAGCGTGGCCGTTGCCGGGGTCCAGAAACTGGAACTTATTGTCGACTACGGAAAAAATCAGGATACTGGAGATCGTTTGAATCTTTGCAACGCACGGATTATAAAATGACCGAAAGCAGGATCTACTTATCGGTCTTTCAAGTGGGTGGGGATACGGGCCGCCAGAGGATGAAAAATCCATTGCAAGTACTCTTTTTCTGTTTCGCTCTCTGTGCTGTAACTGAAATAACGGCAGAAGTTCCTCCTGCAGTCCTCGAGGCCGAAGACGCCCGCATTGATGCGGTGCGCAAGGCGTCGGCCAGTACGCTGGCGGTTTTCGGACCCGAGGGTGGTGGTGGCGGCTCGGGCGTTGTGATTTCACCTGATGGATATGCGCTGACCAATTTTCACGTTTCCCAGCCATTGGGTAATGCGTTGAAATGTGGAATGAACGATGGGGTGCTTTACGACGCTGTGATTGTTGGGATTGACCCCACCGGCGATGTGGCCCTGATTAAATTGTTCGGCCGCGACGACTTTCCCGCAGCGGAGTTGGGCGACAGCGATCAGGTACGCACGGGCGACTGGGCTCTCGTGA
>CAUZBD010000085.1:0-7759 GCA_963577795.1 Planctomycetota bacterium
AGATCTTCTCCATAGAGTTTGATACCTACCTGTGCCTTCACGCCCGAAAGCATATGCGAAATCAGATGCGCAAGTGGCTGCTCCACGCTAACAACCACGCCTGGAATATCGGCAACTACCTCGCGGATCTCCTCCAATATCTCCTGACGCGACTTTACCGACGTTGGATCGATGCGGGCGATAAACTCTGAAGTGTTCACCCCTTCAGCATGTTCGTCGAGTTCGGCGCGACCCGTTTTACGTACGAACCCTTCAATCGCCTTAATCTTCTTTAACTGCTGCTCGACCCGCTCGGCAATTGCACCCGATTCTCTGAGCGAAGTACCCGGTGGGAGCAACAAATTGATCTGAACCGAACCTTCATTGAACGGGGGCAGAAAGTCGCGCTCGAGATGAAATAATTTCCAGCCACTAAGTGCAACCGCCAGCGCAGCAACAATGAGAACCAGGGCGGGAATACGCAAACTTAAAGCAATCAGACTCCCTGCAACACGCTTGCACCCTGTGAGCAGTAAACTGTCGCCGCCCTTTTCTGAAAAACGCTCCGACCATAAGACGACCGCCCAAAGCAGCGGGCCGATAACCGCGGCGAATGTAAGTGCCGGCCAGATACCCGCATCCTTCACATAGGTTGCGGCAGTCGCCGCCCCCAGTGTCGTGAGCAGACCCGGCAGGTACCAAAGGGCAAAACCAAAGGCACCGCCGATGGCCAACAGTCCCGAAAAAAGCGGCCAGATTCTTCGTTCGGCGAGGAGCCAGTAGGAGAGTACGGGTGTGAGCGTGAGCGACACGAGTAGCGACGAGGCGATGGAGACGATGTAGGCGATTCCCAGCGGTGTAAACAAACGGCCTTCCATTCCCGAAAGTGCGAAAAGTGGAATGAAAACCAGTACCACAATCAGGGTGCCAAAGACGATCGAGTTACGGACTTCCACACTTGCCCGAAACACGACGCGCAGCGGTGACTCCGGATCGGTCCGTAAACGATTTTCTCGAAGTCGACGATAGATGTTTTCCACATCCACAATCGCATCATCCACCAATTCGCCGATAGCGACGGCGAGGCCTCCAAGGGTCATCGTATTGATCGAAAGTCCGAACGCCTTGAAGATGAGTCCGGTGATTACGATGGAGAGCGGAATCGCAGTCAGCGTAATAAACGTTGTCCGGAAATTAAGCAAAAATAAAAACAAAATAATCACCACCAGCAGTGCGCCATCTTCAAGCGCGTTTGCCACGTTAGCGATCGCACGGTCGATAAAAGCCCGTTGCTGATAAAGTTCGGGATAGATTTGAACACCTGCCGGAAGCGAGCGGGCCAATTGCGCGAGCGTCCGCTGAATCTCGATGGTAACCTTGCGCGTATCGGCGCCAGGCTGTTTGTTGACTGTTAGCACAACGGCCGGGCCACCGGAAAAATTTCCGTCTGCATCGCGAACGTGCGCCGAACTATCACCCCGTTTGACCTGCGGCCCCTCAATCACCCGGGCAACCTGAGAAAGAGTGATCGATTGGCCCTCCTGAACCTTAATCACCAAATCGTCGAGATCCTCCACCCGGCGAACGCGACCGATAGCACGCACCAGGTATTCATTGGGACCCTGTTCGTCGAGATAACCTCCCGTAGCATTCTCATTGCTTTCACCGAGTGCAAGTTCCACTTCGTGCAATGTCACGCCATAGCGGAGTAGCGAACCGGGATCGACCAGCACTTGAAACTGTTTCCGCTCGCCACCCATGACAAACACTTGAGAAACACCCGGAACGGTCAGCAGTCGCTGGCGCACCGTCCAATCGGCCAATGTCCGCAGTTGCATCGGTGAGGTCCGCTGGTCATCGGTTCGCATACCGATGATCATGATTTGGCCCATGATACTGGAGATCGGCGCAAGCTGTACGTTGGCAGTAATAGGCAAACGATCGTCGACCAATGCCAACCGCTCCGAAACGATTTGGCGATCGGTATAGATGTCGGAGCCGTAGGAAAACTCAACGTAGATCACCGCCATTCCGATACTCGACGCGCTGCGTACCACTTCCACACCTGGCGCACCGTTGAGTACCGTTTCGATAGGAAAGGTTACGAGCGATTCAACTTCCTCGGGTGCCAATCCTGGCGCATCGACCAGCACTGTCACCCGCGGTCGATTCAAATCAGGAAACACATCGATCGGCAATTGCAGGATTTTCCAACCGCCATAGAGCAGGAGAAAAAGCGCGGTGGCACCAATCAGAAAACGCTGACGGAGCGAAAAGCGAATGATGGCGTTGAGCATCGGCCAAGCCCGCCGTTCCGTTAATGGTTGTGGCCGGCGTGCGGATCGACTCCACCGCTCGCCTTGTTTTTGATGGCCAAATACATCTGATAAGCACCCTGTGCCGCAACCACATCTCCCGGAAAGAGAGCGCCGTCATTGGCAATCACAACTTGCTGTGGACCCTGATACTCAACATGGACTGGAACCCGATCAAAATGTTTTCCATTTTGTCGAAAGACATAGGCTTCAGCCCCTTCTCGCACAACCGCATCGACCGGGAGTACCAACTGCTTGCTGACTTTACCGACCGGCAACCGGACCTCAAAACGCTGACCTGGCTTATATTTCCAGTCGATAAACCGATTCCCCTCACGGTTCCGATCTTGTGTGATCACGTTCGGTAGTTCCATGTAAAAGTGAAATGCTCGGGAATCGGGATTGACCGAATCAGAAAGATAAAGAATCAACAGTTGCTCTTCTGCGACATCATCTCTTCCCTCGGCCAAACGAACTACGGTCACCGGCTGATTTTCCTCCGTTGCCTTGATTAACTGTGGAGCATCTGCCTCAAATGCTTTTCCCTGTAGATAGAGACGACAGTGATCGCTCAGCACGCACAAACTTTTCCCTGCCTCAACCTGCTCCCCCGGCCTTACTGGGAGCGACTGAACGGTAAACGGATGCGGGGTACCCAGCGCACTGCAGTCTGACGTCATCTCGGGAGCGTAAACCGTCAACGACTTGAGTAGTTTGCGCGTCTTACGGATCTCGTCGACCTGCGCACCTGAAAGCCCGTGTAGGAGAAGTGATTCGCGGAGCGAGAGGATCGCGGCGTTGAGTTTTTGCCGCGCATACTCGCGGTCAAGAATATTTCGGCCGGCAATGATACCTTCGCTCACGGATTTGAGACGGGCGATTTCACGATCTAAAATATCGAGTTCTTCGAGGGAGCGAAGAAAATCCCGCTGCGATACAACAAGGTCCTCGTGCGTAAGCCGCAAGTCGAAGAGTGGCTGTTTGGGATCTACGGCTTCACCCTCAATACGGTAAACCCGTGTGACGATCCCCGTCATGGGTGCGGTCACATCCAACTGCGACCTGCCTGCTCGCTCAACGACGATCGCCGGAACAGAAGTTTTTTTCGCGTAAGGGACCAACTTCACGGCAAAGGGTTTGTAGCCGACGTTTTTTAATGCCGCGTCGCTCAACTGAATCGAAGTGGCCTCGTCATGCCCGGCATGCGGATGGTCCTGCACTTCAGCTGGTGTAGCGTCTACCTTCGAATCTACCTCTTTCGGGCCACACCCCTGCCCGAAGGAGAGCGAGAGGAGGAGTAAAACAATCCATGCAGTCCGCGAAGCAATCAAAGTCATGCCGTATAATTTAATCGTATCTCACAGGGGAAGGTAGTGCGATCTGCGATGAGAGTCGTAAAACGAGCGTCAAACAATAAAAACCTCACTAAATCGCTGCGCATCATCTATTGTTTTGATCATTGCGTGCCCCTCTCGCGTGCCCCTGTCATGTTGACCAGGTAAAGTCACGATCCAATAGTTCGCTGAGTCTCTGATTATGGGATTCAAAGTAGCGACGTAGTTCCTCCCGCACCTGTTCCACTTCCGACGAATCGGATTTTAAATAGGTTCCCGCGTTGAGAACCTCAACATCACTCAACGTCACCGGGTCAATGCCGAGGAAATCGGTAACTTCCCTTACCGCCATCTGCGGATCGGCAAACAGTTCCTCGCTTTTAAGAATGAGCATTTGCTTCCGCGAAAACCGCTTAAAATATTCTTCCAGTTGCTGCGCATAGTGCCCGCGTGCGACATACGACCACATGCGATGCTGGTCGCTGGTATAGTCGTCGCGTAACACGTGCTTTTCTTCGGCCTGCACGTATGCATTTTCTTCCGCAAAGGCTTGTCGGATGGGACGCGTATCCATGCCGGTCCTTACTGAATGAAAGTAATGCGAAATCGCTCGATCCGCCGGGTCGCGAAGTACGGCAATCAGCGATGCTCGAGGAACAAGCCCGGCGATCCGCTCGGCCGCTGCCTGATGATAAAGGTAATAGGGCGTTGCTTCGCCTGTAACCGCTCCTTGACCAAGACGCTGCAGTTGCCTCCGCGTCGGAAAATTTCCTCGATACCACGGTGCACCGCGGGTGTAATTCCCGTCGAAGTAATGCACCTCTTTACGGAACGCAGCTTCAACCTTGTTGTGTCGACAGAGGTAATCGTAAAGCGATGTGGTTCCCCCCTTCATCGTGCCGATAATCAGAAAGTCCGGAAGCACTCTCAAATGCGAACTAGCTCGTCGCACCTTCCACTCCGCCCATCGGCGGGCGCGGGTTACTTTATGCCGTAGCGACGTTTGCCGGGGCGTACTCATTGAAAACGTACTCTCCGTTCACGATCCACGTGTCTTAGAACCTGCCTGAATATAGCGGGCATCAAAGCGATCTCTTAGTAAGCGACTGAGTTGGTCATCCATCTCCTGTGCCTTATCGCGGTCCACAGTCCGCTGCTTCTCTTCTCGTTTCTGATTGGTGCGAAGGCCTACCTTCGCCAATACCCGGTCTGCAAGATGGGGTAGAGCCAGGAAGCTCAACAGATCTTTGACCCGATCGGGCTGATTCAAATCGTCCGTTGCCAAATGCATGATCGAGATAGCTGGGTAGTCTTCAAGGAGTCGCACAACGCGAGCCTCCATCTCGTACCAGTACCAAAGACAGGGATAAAGATCGTCGGCAAACTTGGGATCGTGATCGAGCACATCACCGATCGGCAGCACATTGTCGCTGCGATGGGGGTCAATTAAGTACAAACTACCGAGTTTTGTTTTTCCGGGCACTGAACCAATCGCAAAAAACGATGAGGCCACGCTCACTGGATCCCGACGCAGATGAATCACACGCAACCGCCGGCCGAAATAGTCGATTGCCGGGTAGGCAAAGTTTTTGAGAAATTGATGATTGGTCTCAAGATAAAAATCCAGATTGCTGGCGGCCCGCAATACTTGAATTCGCTTCACCTGCTGAAACCGGGTTCGATGCAATTGAGCATCGTCCGCCGAATCTGTTGCATAGTCGCTCTTCATCGCCGGATACGGTTCGTGCAGGGCAACACAACTCGGAATATCTTCAAAGAGCCGGGCCAGGGTGGTCGTGCCAGATCGGCCGGTAGAGGCCACAAAGGCAAAAGAGCGAACGCTCCGGCATCGCCACTCGAGAAAGCGCACCGAGGCGCCCACAACGACGGGATTGCGTTTGATTCCGCGAGCCAATCGCCCAAATGGGGTATCCACGTCGGTTACTTTCTGCACCGTTTCAACCTGCTACGTTCACGGGTTATGGGGAAGCACTACATGGATGGATTATCGGGTCCGCAGCAGCGTATGGTGAGAACGTACGTTTGTACCATATCAGCGGGCATCGATCTTGGTGAATATCCCCGAGTGGGCTCGAACCACTAACCTTCGGCTTCGGAGGCCGACGCTCTATCCAATTGAGCTACGGGGACATGTTTTATTTCGGTTTTGCAGTCCGCGTGAGGGCCGCAGTGACCGCAACGATGGGCAGCCGTTTTCAGTATTACGGTCCCCGTCCCTCCTTACCAGCAGCGGCATGCGACTCCCCCCAACGGTGGTTCTGAAGACCCTGGAGCTTTGCGTGCCACCGGAATATAGCGTAAAAAATTGAGAGATTCAGTGTTTTTTGCAATCTTTCTCTGGTACCGAAACTCCAACCGCCCTCCGGTGTTTATTACTGAGAGAGTCCGTCGGCTCTCAGCTTGACCTGCCGAAGCAGAGCGAACAGGATAAAACCCCAGAAAAACCGTTGGTCACACCTTTTAGGGCCCAGCTGCTATGAGCCGCGAAACGATTTATGCCTCGAGTGTCGAATACTTTCTCGCGCCGATCGGCGAGCTGCTTGAAGATGAAAGTATCACGGAAATCATGGTCAATGGGTTTGACCAGATTTATATCGAACGGAGAGGAAAAATCGAACGGACCGATGCCCGCTTCGAAAGTGACGATGCGCTGATTTCGGCGATCCACAATATCGCGCAGTGGGTGGGCCGCGAAATCGACCCCGAACGACCGATTCTTGATGCCCGTCTGCCAAACGGCTCACGGGTCAATGCGATTGTCCCCCCAAGCGCCCGCACTGGAACCTATCTGACGATTCGTAAGTTTTCGAAAAAAGCGTATACGATGACCGATCTTGTGAACTTCGGCAGCCTTTCACCTGAGGTCTGTGAGTTTCTCGACATCTGCGTCCGGCTCAAAAAAAATATCCTCATCTCCGGTGGAACCGGAACCGGTAAAACGACTTTCCTCGGTGCTGTTTGCGAGAGCGTGCCCGAGGATGAACGGATCGTGGTGATCGAAGACACCTCCGAGCTCCGGTTACCACAGGAACACTGCCTTTACTTAGAAGCCCAGCAGGGTGACCGCCAGGGGCGAGGAAAACTCAGCGTACGGCAGCTCTTTATCAACTCATTGCGGATGCGCCCCGACCGGATCATCGTCGGTGAAGTCCGCTCCGGGGAAGCGCTTGATTTGGTGCAGTCGATGATCAGCGGTCATGCCGGTAGCCTCTCCACGGTGCATGCCAACACGGCCCGTGATGCTTTGATTCGACTGGAAACCCTTTCGCTGATGAGCGACATCGATATCCCCGTGTATGTGGCCAGAGCACAGGTTGCCTCGGCCATCGATCTGGTGGTGCAGATCACGCGCTTCTCTGAAGACGGCTCGCGCAAAGTGACCCGGGTGAGTGAGGCCTTCGGCTTGGATGACCAGAATCGTTACCAACTGCAAGATCTGTACGCGAGTCGCATGCAAGGCAAAAAAGATGATGGGATGCTCGATGTCTCTTTAGAAAGAACCGGAAACAAACCAACCTTTGCGACAGAACCACTTGAGGCGGGGATGCAGACGCGGATTACGCACACTGCGAGCCTCTGGGGAGAATGACGATGCTTACACCACTCCAATGGCGATCACGCCGCAACGTTCGGTCCCGCGCCGGGCAACAGTGCCTTTTTAACAGGCGGGGTGCCGCGACACTCGACTTTGCCTTGGTGCTGGGAGTCCTGTTGCCGATTGCAGCGGTGGTGATCGGGATGGGAAGTCGGATCATGCAACTCGTCTACGAAATGCTTGCCGTCTTCCTGGCATGGCCTTTCATGTAAAAACGAACCACAGAGAAATCTAAAAAAATATTTACTTTTTCTTCAGAAAGGAATACGACGATGTATCAACCTGCTAGAGCCTCATTGGGCGAACTATTTAAAAGAGTCCATCAGGATGAGCGCGGCGCGGTATCGATCGAGACCATCCTGGTGGTCGCCGCGATCGCAGTTCCCGTCCTGATTTTTGTTCTTAAAGTAGGCTGGCCTATGATTCGCGATAAGATTTTCCATAAAGGCATGAAAGACTTGATGGGCGGCATTGAGAACGTACAAGGTACGCAGTAGGGCATTTTTATGCTGACC
>CAUZBD010000086.1:0-7691 GCA_963577795.1 Planctomycetota bacterium
TACTCAACGAGCAGGAACTGGAACTCTCGCATCTGATCTCCGATTCGGTTCGGAACCTCGACCGTAACTATCAACTGATCGAAACAAACTTCAATCGGCGCGTCGCAGCGCAGGCGCAGGTCGACACTTTCCAGACAAAAATTGATGTCGGAGTCGGGCGAAACATCGAGCAGTTGGACCTGCTCCTCGAATCACAGCGAAGACTTGCAACGGCTGAAGCCGACTATTATCGCTCCCTGATCGACTACAACAGAGCCATCATTCAAATTCAATTTCACAAGGGTTCTTTGCTCGAGGACAATAACATCTTCCTCACTGAAGGACCGTGGCCGAGCAAAGCCTACTTTGATTCCATCCGTACCGCACGGCAACTCGATGCGAGCATTTTCCTTGCCGATGAACCGAGTCACCCGCCTGCAATCAGTGGCGGTGCCTACCAGCAATTCCGCAATCAAGATCCTCAAGCCCTCATGGGGGAACCGATTCCGACCGGGCCGACCGTCCCAGAAGCGGTGCCCACACTGGAACCGGAATTGCTCCTCCCACCCCCTTCGACACCCACGCCCCCGGAGAAGATCCCTGCCGATCCACTTCAATTGACCGGTTCCGACCGATCGATCCTCCGTGCGGATCCAGCGGTACGACCAACGGCTGTTGCAATCTCTTCCCCCCAAACAGGGAACCGCATCCAGCCAACGAGCGGAAACGCCAGAGATACGCTCTCTGAAAAAATTGCCCTCGCTCTTGCAAGCCAGAGTCCACCGCAGAACGCTATCAGAGAACCTTCGCCCAAAGTAACTTTTTCAGAGAAAAGGTATCCCCAACAGGTGCGCCGTGAAAGCGAATCTGCTTTTTCCAGTGCTCCGAGCAATCGCGGAAACCAGTCTTCATCGGTGCGTGAAAGTTCGACGCTTCGCCTGCGTGGAAGCACGCCGGAAAAACAAGCCGGAACTCAATCGATAGCGGACCGATACCCGCTCACGTCATCGGCACTGCGCTCGACGGATCCCGCAGTTCAGCCGACACGGACATTCCGCCGCTAGGGAAACCCCCGATCTTACGGCGGATGATTTCTGTTATAGTAGCGGAAAACCACATGCAGCCTCCGGCTGTAATTTTTTTTTTCGCTCCGGCACATTGCAGACACTTTATGTTCCTTTCACTTGATGGTATCGACGGAGTCGGCAAATCGACCCAGCTGAAATTGCTTGTCGAGGAACTTGAAAAACGAGGGCAAGAGGTCATTACCTGTCGTGAACCGGGGAGTACGCAACTCGGTGAATCAATCCGTAAAATTCTCCTCAACGATTGGGAAACGCCGATTGACGGAGTCAGCGAAATGCTGCTCTATATGGCTTCACGGGCACAACTGGTGGAAGAAGTTATCCGACCGGCGCTGCAGAGTGGTAAGACGGTGGTCGCCGATCGGTATCTGCTTGCGAATGTTGTCTATCAAGGATCCGCAGGCACACTTGATCCTGACTCGATTTGGGAAGTCGGCCGGGTGGCAACGGGAAACCTCCTACCCGATTTAACCATTGTCTTAGATTTAGCCCCCAGTGAGGCCGCCTGCCGCCTGGGAGAACCGGACCGGATGGAATCCCGCGGCGATGCCTACCGCAAGGCATTGCGGAAAGGGTTTTTAGCAGAAGCAGCAAGGCAACCCGAACGGATTCAGCTTGTGGCCGCAAGTGGAACGGTAGAAGAGGTCGCTGAGCGGATCTGGCTGGTTGTCGATCAAAGACTCGGGAGCGATTCGAAATGAGCTGGCAGGGTATTTTGGGACAGGATGCAGTGGTGGAGGGGTTCCGTCGCACGCTTGAGCGGGGAAGGTTGGCCAGCAGTTATCTTTTTGCGGGGCCTGCGGGTGTAGGCAAGCGAACGTTTGCGCTGAAACTCGCGCAGACTTTACTATGCAGTCGCAGCGAACCGACTGAAATGGCCCCCTGTGGAGAGTGTCCGGCCTGCCAGCAGGTGCTGGTACAAACCCACACGGACATCCAAATCGTGTCACTGCCTGAAGATAAAAAAGATATCCCGATTGAACTTCTGATCGGCGATAAAAAGAAAGACCGTCGTAACAAAGAAGGTTTCTGCTACAACCTTTCGCGCAAACCGCTCCGTGGCGGCAGAAAAATCGGCATCATCGATGACGCGGATCTACTGAACGAGGCGGGCGCCAACTGCTTGCTGAAAACACTCGAGGAACCCCCTCCCCGCTCGCTACTCATTTTACTGAGTACCAATGTCTCGAGGCAGTTGGCGACGATTCGATCGCGGTGTCAGATTATACGGTTTAGACCACTCACCGAATCCAATTTACAGGAACTCATCGCGAAGAGTGATGCGGTCGAAAATCCGGATCGAGCAGAAATGCTCGTTGGTCTAGAGCATGCCGGGTTGGCTGAATCGATTCTTTGGTCCGAGGAGCCCTTTTGGAATTTTCGCCAAGAATTGCTCAACCTCCTCGCACATGTGCCGCCGCCCGTTGAACAATTATCCCAAGTCGTCCAAAGCTTTATCGAGCAAGAAAAAGCGCCCGCCGAACGCCGCAAACGCATGCAACTTACCTTTCGATTGACAGCCTTTTTTTATCGCACGCTCCTCCGTATGGCCGTCGGTACAGCAGTCGAAATGGAGACTACAGACACTCCACATTTGGATGAAACGCTCTCGCTCGCCGTTTCAAAAGCGCGAATGTTTCTAGAATCCGATCAAAACTCGGCCATCGAATCACTCACGCGCATGATCGATCGGTCGCTCGCTGCCGAGCAGCATACCAATCAAAATGCCAACCCGGCCACCGTCGTTGGCTGCTGGGCAGATGATCTAAACGGCTGTCTATCTGCGCAAATATAGCGGCCTGCAGGACGGTGTGTCTTTGCAGGTCAGGGGCCTGGTCGGGTGTGCGGTCCTACCCCCCGCTGCCCCTGGAGGGTGAGTACCAAGTTTCGAGGGCCCCCTGCATTGCGATGTTCGCAGAGGTAGATCCCCTGCCAACTACCGAGCAAGAGTTTCCCCTCTGCGACTGGAAGGCTCAACGAACTTCCCAGCAGCGAAGATTTGACGTGCGCCGGCATATCGTCAGGACCCTCACACGTATGCCTGTACGGAAAGTCTTCCGGAGCGATCGCAGCGAAAGAAGACTCCAAGTCAACCATCACGTCAGGATCGGCATTTTCGTTGATCGTCAGTGATGCCGATGTGTGCTGGAGAAACAGATGCAACAGCCCTACACGTATCTCTTTAACGGTGGGTATGGCGTTGAGAACCGCGCCCGTGATCAGATGGAATCCACGTCCTTGCGCGGGCAACTCCACAGCCGTCTGATCCCAAAAATAGTCCATCTCGAACCTTCGTTCTGATTAAACAAAGTCAGCGACTCGGGTTATGGTACCAAAAAATCTGCTTTTTTTTGTGAATTTGCTTGACATCGGTGTCAATCCTGAAATAATGACTATACGTTTTGGTTGCAGATTAACCCACCTAGTCGGCCCCACGTCAACCCACCTGGCCGGCGACTTGGACGCCGTCTGCGTCGTTCAATACGCGTTTGTTTGCCCAAGGGCAAGCTGTGCGCTTAGACCCATTTTTGCGAGAAAATAACCGATGCGGAACGTATTTCAAGCGATTAACAAGTTTGGGCATGATGAAGATTTTGCCCCCATGGAAACCCACAGTTTTGAGTCCACCGAGGCTCCCGCGGGTTCTAACGAGAAGTTGCGCGTACTGGCAGCCCGGATTCAAGCTGGGCTTCCGCTCTGGCACCACGACGATCGTCCCGATTACAGCGGGCTGACGGGTGTTGTGCGGCCTCGCGACTAGTTCGTTACAAACGCAATTTGAGTCGCACTGATCGTTGTCTTTCAGACAATACGTCTTTGCTCTGACGGTGGCGAGTCCGCTTGAACAGACTCGGTTCGCTGCGGCGGATTTCGTTTTATGATGGGGGCACCCCAAATAGTGTCCCATTCGCTGCTGGGCGGCGGAAACCAGCCAAGGGGGCCGTTCTCAGGCCGTCTTCTCCAGGCTCTGGTGCGATTGCAGTTCGTCCCGCAGAACCAACATCTCGGGAGGTGCCTCGATTCCGATGCGCACCTTGTCTCTACCAAGACGGACGACTGTCACAACGATTGACTCGCCCACCCGGATTCGCTCACTTTCGCGACGCGATAGAACAAGCATGTTGATTCTCTCCTTTGGGCTATTTTGAAACCGCTTCAAGGGCGGTCTATTTCTGTGGGAGTAGGAATATCTGTAGATCAAGCGAAATCCGCTCAGGCAACTGCCGTTTGTAGCGCCGGAGCATCGACGAGTTGCGTTCTGAAGGTCCGTTCTCCAGAAGCTCCATAAAATAAAACCGTATTTTTGTCCGTTTCCCAAATCGCAGTGAACTTCACTTGCCTTGGACCGTGGATACAAAAATAAATACCGCAGGGATGACCACAACGCGTCAGAATTCGTTCGGTCATCTGAAAAGCTCCAACCTCCAGTTGTTCTTGGCCGCAAATGGTTTCGTTGACAAACATACGTAAATCAGAAAGGGATGCAAACGGTTTACCATGGCACACCATAGGAATTAGGTTCTCCTTGCTGGGCACACAGGATACGTAAAATAAAGTCCTGTCTGCGGGTCAGCGAAAATAGTTCGATTGATGATAGATTGTGCTATCGGCAAAATGGGAGGCCACCTTGTGTCTGTTCTAAGACCAATCGCGCGTTATCGTTTCAATCAAAAGTGGACCAAAACGGAGCAAAGACGATCCTTTTTTTGCCAAAAAAGACCCGGACTGCCCTCGTTGGGGTACCCTAGCACCCCCAAAAAAGAATTCCCGTAATTTTGTTCCCCCCAACGCGTGGTAAACATTAAGCGGATCGCGCGCAGGGTAAAAAAATTCCTCAAGCTGAACAGCGGGTGTTTTCCAATTAAAGCCCGCACAATCGCCAACAGTTGCACAGTTGTTGAAGGCGGCGTGATAGGGCAGCGATAGAGCGCATTCAAAAGGCCGTTACAGATAGCCTTCTTCTCAATCGCTCACTTGCTTTTGGGCGATTGATTCCGATAGGCGATCAAACTCACCTCTGGAAATTTTCGCCGACAACTTTCAACCCAGGCCAATCGCTCGCGATCTTTGGCAGAAAGTCCCAAATGCACTTGATGGACACTGCGGATTTCCAATTC
Organism: Planctomycetota bacterium; assembly: GCA_963577795.1. Taxonomy (GTDB): domain Bacteria; phylum Planctomycetota; class Planctomycetia; order Pirellulales; family UBA7805; genus UBA7805. Next base: position 5,183 of record CAUZBD010000086.1, read on the forward strand.
CTGTTTACCAATGCGCGGAGACGGACTAATCCGCAATTGGACGGTCTTGGGAAGCAAACCTTCCTGAGCGATTTGTTGATTGACGATCAAACGCGGAAACGGGGGCAAAGATTGCGGTTGAAGCATCGTATTGAGTCGAGCATACCAATCACTAAAAGAACGGTACTGAAGCCCAATCTCTGGTTCGTCAAACGTATCCGTTTCGACCCGATATTCGAGCAATGGATGTTCAAAACGCCAGAATTTTCCGCCGCTTTCTGAGCGCACGTCAAATTGGGGTGCTGCACAGAATCGAAGGAGCGGGTCATCACTTTCCATCAATTTTTCTTTGACCCAAGCAGTGTATTGAAGAAGTTGTTTGGTAGAAATCCGCGTCCATGTCTTCTTGGCTGTATTCACAACTACAAATTGATTCTCTGTTTTATCAAAGAATGTGATTTGATCCCCGGTGGCCGGCAGATCGTAAACTTTATCCCCTTGGAAGATTGTGGTGTTCTCGCCCAGTGGAACCGTCTCGGAGGAAGAAAATAGGCGGGTGACGACACTGAAGTCGGCCGCCTGGCTTTGCGCAGTGCAATTCAAGAACACAACAAAGAGAACGAAAAGCCAAACCACCAGGAAACGGCAGAATAAAAAATATGTTCTGCACATCGGCGGGGACGTCCTTTCCGTGCGAGTAGGCGATTACGCTGGCGGGATTGGCCCAAACGTATCGGAGCAAGGAAAGGCTGTAAATGCCATTTTTAGCCTCAAAGGAACCAAAAACCAAACGATCGACCGCTCCAATAAGCGGAAACTGTAACGATTCTTCCAACAGAACAACAGATGCGGGTCATCCTCAAAAAAGGCGGTGGGACCGGTTGGATCCATACATCCTCTTTATTTTAGCACTCGGTCAGCCTTCACGCTCGCTTTGCCGATAAAGGAGACGATGGCGCAGATATTTCTGCGCGGTGCAGTCGTTGTTCAATGCATCAGCAACGTGAATAGGAACCTTTTTGCATGCGATACATCTTTTCAGCCTTACTCCTTTTGTGGGTTCCGGTATCGAGCATCTCGGCAGCAGCGATTGAAATCCCTCAAGCGCGTGCTGAACGACCGAAGCTCAAAAGCATCTATGGCGTTACACATAACTTGACCGAGCTCAAAGGCGATGACACGCGTGCCATGGTGTTTATTTTTACCGATGTCGACTGCCCCGTCGCCCAACTCTATCTCCCTCGACTCAAAGAAATGCATGCGGCATACGCATCCGAAGGCGTTACGTTTTACGCGATCTACCCGAATGCCCGGATCGATATTCTGCAGATGGCGAAGCACGCCCACGATCAAGATCTTTCCTATCCGGCTTTTATCGATACGGACCACCGCTTGGCGGATTTACTCGATGCTGAAGTCACGCCCGAAGCGGTTGTCCTCAATGCAAACTGGGAAAAAATGTATCAAGGTGCAATCGATAATCAGTTCAAAAAGCAGGGTCGCAGGCCCGCGGCAAGTGTGCACTACCTTCGTGACGCGATCGAACAGACACTGGCCGGGCAATCTCCAGAAATTCAATCGATGCCCCCTTCTGGATGTCCTATTGAACGACTGGAAAAATTACCTCCGAAATCAGACATTACCTATCATCGAGACGTTGCTCCGATCCTACAAAAGCACTGCGAGAGTTGTCATCGCACCGGCGGCGTCGCACCCTTCGAACTGACTAGTTTTGAGGATGCTTATTACAGTGCTGAGAGAATTCAGGAAAACGTCGTCGAGCGACGAATGCCTCCTTGGCATGGGTTTCTCAATCCCCACTACGGAAAATTGCAGCACGACGCACAACTTTCAGCTGAAGAGATACGCACCATCAGCGATTGGGTCCGCAGCGGCGCGGCGGAAGGAAATCCTCAGGACGGACCACCGGCCAAAAAATGGCCTGACGAGGCAACCTGGACCATTGGCAAACCCGACTACATTTATGCCACCGATGGTTTCCTCGTTCCTAAAACAGGAATCCTCGACTATCAGTTTTTCAGAGTAAAACTTGGCTTCAACGAAGATCGTTGGTTTCGGGCCGTGGAAGTCAAACCGGGAAGCACCGAAGTGGTACACCATGTCGGACTGCACATTGTCCCCAGTAGCGATAAAGCATTCAGTGGTTTTTCAGGCATGGCTGAGTTGTATGGACTCAACGCTGAGGGCGCGATTCTCATCAACGACTACGTTCCGGGTGACATTTATAATGCCAAGCACTATCCCCCCGAGCAGGCCGTACGCATCCCGAAAAACTCGGACCTTGTTTTTGAAATTCACTACACGCCGAACCATCGCTCCGAGGTTTTCGACCAATCGCGTGTTGGTTTTATCTGGGCCGATAAACCGCCTACAGAAGAAGTGTTTACCAAAGTCTTCCGAAAACCGATCGGTCGATTTCGCATCCCCCCACACGCTTCGCACCACACGATGCAGGACAGTTGTTACTTCGAGCACGATGTTTGGATGGACGCGATTCGCCCACACTTCC
>CAUZBD010000087.1:0-7635 GCA_963577795.1 Planctomycetota bacterium
ATCGGGCAGATTTATGGCGATCCCGTTCGCTGTCGGCAGATCGTTTTGCAGAAACCAATTCTACCCTCGCCCCAACCGCATCACGATTACTTGTCGTCCCGTTGCCAATCAATTGCAAAGAGATGCTTTGCTGTTTTGCTGGGATATCATTTCGCAAAAAACGCAGACGCGGCGCGCTGCGATTTGATATCCAAAAATCGAGATCTCCATCTCCGTCCCAGTCGACTTTTGCAAGACCACGACCGTCATCCGGGAAATCGATTCCGATAGCGCCGGAAACGTTGGCAAATTGAGAGTTGCCTTTTTCGTGTTTTTCACCACCGGTTGATTTCGCATCGTGATCCGATTTTCCAAGATTCAAATATGCGACATTTCGTTCTCGGCCACTGAAAGATCGGCCCTGAAGTAACATATCTCGATGTGTATTGAGGGCTTGCTCAAAACCTGCATCATCGCCCTGACGATTACTCACCTTTGAACGCGACACGACCTGTCGCCAGTAGAAACTTCACAAATCTCTTTTGTCTTCGCCCGTGATAAATCCATTCGCCACAAGCATGTCTTCCCAACCGTCGTTATTGAGATCGACAAACGGACTACTCCACGCCCAGCGGCCCATTGTGACTCCCGCCGCTTCACTCGTATCCTTAAACGTGCCGTCGCCCTGATTTTCCAGTAGTGTATTACCACGAGCAAACCGCTTCAGTGTCGCGCGGACCTCCTGATTCGCTCCTTCTTTGAAATTTTTCTGGGTTGTCACTCGATTTCCGGCAGAAGAAAACATGTTGCCGACATAAAGATCCATCCAACCATCTCGATTAGGATCCCCCCAGGAAACAGACATGCCATTGGCCTGATCCGATGCCCCCACTTCCTCCGCAATATCGGCAAAGTGACGGATTGATCCTGTCGTGGTTGAGTTCGATTGGACAACATCGTTACGGAATAGACTGTTCGGGGCATAATCATTAGCAACATAAAGATCCATGTCACCATCGTTGTCGAAATCTTCCCACGATGCCGCCCACGTGAGACGATGATTGGCTTCTCCTAATCCCATCTCTTCGGTGGTATCCGCAAATTTCCAATCTCCAAGATTACGTATCAGCGCATTGGGACCGCCCTCTGTCGCGTCATGGTAAAGTGAACCCCGATAGCTGATGCCAGCAATTGCGGACTCGCGGTCAGTGATGGTTCCATCCGGCCCATAGACGCAAACGAATAAGTCAAGCTTGCCATCCGAATCGTAGTCAGCGACGGCAAGCGAACGGGTGTCATCGGCAGTCGGTAAAAACGCGCGCTGCTCAAAGTGATCCCCCTCATTCGAACTCAAAATAATTCCACCCGCGACAACCACAGCAATATCCTGATCACCATCGTTATCGAAATCAGCAAAACTTGCAGATGGAGAATTGTGTAGCCAATCAACGTCCCAGGCTGCCGCCTCATTTTTCACCGATCCGTCGGGTTGCTGCATTAAAAGCAGATTTGGAATGGCCGTTTCCTGACAGACATAAAGATCTTCAAGTCCATCGCCGTTGACGTCCGCGATTGCTAACCCAGGCGTGCCGAGAAGGACACAATATCGCCAATCTTGAATCCGATCCAAGTGTTGCGTGTATCCTGTAAAGACGTGTGTGGAGATGAATGCACCGTCGCTCAAAACGCTCTTTGTGCAATCGGCAAGCAAGGGTGTTCCCCGATCTTCAACTTGCGTCTGTTCGAAATGACTGACATTAAGCGATTCCAGGCGTGGCTCCTCAGGATCTTCAGTGAGCAACCAACCTGCGTCCCAAAGTGCGTGCTGCTCGACCCGCTTCGAACCAATTCGTCCATTGAGGGCTATTTTCTGTTTGGTTGTTGCCCGTTCAGCACTGGTTTCAACACCCACCACCTTCACCTCAATCCGCAGATCATCGATGCCTGCAAAAAATGCTGCGGCCTGTCGCAGCGAGTCCACGAAGGCGGAAAAACTATTATTCGCCGAATCGCTCGCAATTTCCGACTTCTGCTGACTTTCAGGTTCCTGTCTTTGAATCAAAAATTTCTGATCTTCGAAGACGGTTTGTAGATGCGACGGAATCACCCCATCGCCCTTGAAGTGCTTTGCGACAAGCCTCTTACACTCCGATTCAATCGCATTTGCGGGCAACTCAACCAGACCGAGTATTTCCTCTAATTGATGTTTCGCAGTACTGGCAAATACTTCCGTTTGCCAACCGTCCTGCGTTGGGTCATCCGGATTTTCGTTCTCTGGACACGCAGTGCCGGTTACGTGTGCCGGTGATGATCGATTTTCCGTCAGCGTTTGTGGTTGCTGCGTTGCCGAACTTTCAATTTGCGATACTTTTTGATCCGAAGAACTCGAACGGAAAATCCATACGGCGAGTGCACATAAAATCAAAAAGCCGAGCAGGAGCGCCGGTGGACGGATTACAAGATCGAGCGGATGCTTGTTTTTTTTATTTGCCTCTAACACGGTCACCTTCTCCATTTGCACCATACGCCGCAATTTTTTTTAGTCGGCCGGACTAACCTAAGCCTCTCTTCTTCTAGTTTAATGCACCCACAGATTACCAACAATTAATCCGCCTAATTCTATCCGCATAGCGCGTTATTTCCGCTATGAATCATGATAAATCGCTTCCCCTACTCTGCGTCTCTATCGGGACGTCTTTCTCCGATTTTCTGGGAGTCGATACGGTTGCGTCTGGCGATAGAGATCCAACCGTTCCTTAAAAGGTGCCAGTTGTGGTTCGGGCACCAAAGCGATTACTTTTTCTTGATATTCGATTGCTTTTGCATAATCCCCCACTGCCGCACTGGCGACAGCGAGCGTGTCCAGAACACCCGCACTCTGATATTCCGTCGCGACAGCTGCCTTCTCGGCCAACTGTAGAGCTTCGGCTACATTACGGTCGCCAGGGATCGGAGTGGCCGCAAGAAGCCATGCCAAATTGTTGATCGTATCCACTCTCTCGGGTGCCAGTTGATAGGCCTGTTTGCGCAACTGCAGCGATTGTTTGTAATCTTTTGCCTCAAGGCAAAGGTCGCCTAATTGAATAACCACATTAACATCCTCCGGAAGCTGCGCAAGGAGAATTCGTAAATGATTCATTGCCTCATCGAGCAAACCACGATTATAAAGAATGGCAATCTGACGCTGCCTCGTTTTACGCGATTCGGGTGCAATCTTCAGGGCCACTTCATACTGCTCGATGGCCTGATCAGTTAGATTAATTGCCAAAAAGTCGGCAGCAAGATTTTCTGCCGCTGCGGCATATGCCGGATTAATCCGCAAAGCCTTTCGATGCGCAACGGCAGCCTCATTCCACTTCCCCTGTTCAGCCAGCACGCTACCGAGGTTATTGTGTGCGGCCGCATGATCCGGATTTTGTAATACGGCGGTTTGCAATTCTTGCACCGCCTGAGCGAGTTCTCCGCTGCGGGCAAGGGCCGCACCAAGACTATTGTGGGCATTCGGGTAGTTCGGTTTCAGTGCAATCCCTTTTTCGATTTCAGCGATTGCTCCCTCCAGGTCTCCGGTGTCAAGTAAAGCGGTGCCCAGACTCACATGGGTTTCCGGATTGTCTGGAGCTAAGGCGCACACTTGGCGTAAAATAGGTATGGCCTCTTGAGCCTTCCCATGTTTCGTGAGCGATTTACCAATATTCAAAAGTGCCATTTCGTTGGTGGGCGCCATCTCGACGACCTTACGCAGGTTATCGATCGCTGCCTCAATCTGCCCCTGATTTTCAAGCACCACCGCTTGGTTATAGAACCATGGCATGTCTTTTTCCTTGCTCAGATCTTGCCTTGCCGCGATGATTCGCTCAAACACTTCTCGATCGGCTTCATCACTTTTGCCGAGCAAGCCCGCCTGTTCAATCACTTTCCACATTTCCCAGGCAATGGCTTCGTGCCCCACAAGCGTGGGATGGACATAGTCTTCAATCAAACGATAGCCGACGAGACCATGTTCACTGAGTTGTTCAAATATCTTGTCGACATCAACAAACAGCGTATTTTTTTCTCGAGCGACATCACGAATAATCCGATTGATACCGTCAATCCTTCGGACCGGTGAGGCGTCTTTGTTGCAGGCCTCCTGATATGCTTTTTTTGCATTCTCCCACTGCCCGAGCTTTTCGTAACAAACCCCGAGATCAAAATGGGTATCCGCATGACCGGGTTCGAGTCGAACCGCCTGCTCCAACGCATCGAGAGCTTCTTCATAGCTACCTTCCTTCATGAGCTTGCGTCCACTCGACAGCGCCTCCACCCATGCACGATGATTTTTTCCGCTGCCGGTAGAAGCTTCAGGACGCCAGCCGCGAAGGTTTGCCGGGATCGTAGCCAGAAGCACGCGGACGTTCGCTGCCTGTGCCAAATTCACCAAACGCAGCAAACCCTGGCGATAGAGCGCGACAATGTTTTGCTTTTCCTCAGGGGTGTAAACCTGAGTTTGATCTCGACGAACTTGCCGACCTACCCCAAAAGCATCCGCCGCTTTCGGGTTCTGCGTCTGGGTGGCGACCGAACGCATGAGTGCATAGAGTCTCGACTTAGCTAACGCATATTCCAGACCCTCGCGGGCGATACCCCGATTTTTCAGTGACTCAAAAAATTCGGGTTCAATAAATTCATTGTGTCCACTGTAAACAATCAAAACATCTGGTTGATATTGCGACAATTCTTCTGCAACGATATTCAGGCGATGCATTCCATAAGAAATTCCGCTGGCGTTGACACCTTCGATCACTTTTCCCGGATGGCTCTCGGCGAGCAACTCGGTAAGGATCGCGGAAAATGCAACCTCCGCACCTCGGGGATATCCGTAAGAACTCGACCCGCCAAGGGTAAAAAAGCGAAAACCGTTTTCAGCCTTATTGACCGCAAACGATTGCTGATTGAAAGTCCGATAAGATGAATCTTGTCTTGTCCGATACTTGTCGCCATCGGCCTGAAAGACTTTGACTAACTTTGAAAACCCACGAAAAGGATCTTCTTTTTGGAGAACTGTTTCCACTCCGAACAACCAGAAGACGCCCTCGATCACCGCAAAAAATAACACGCCAACAAGCAGCGCAAAAAGCATTTTTTTCCAGACGGTCAGCTTGGCTACGGAAGTCTCTTCTGTTGGTGCATTCATCGAGTTAACCCTCGGCTCTACGCCGTCCAAAATTACTTACAGGTGGGCATGCATCCGATCATAGTTAGGGCCGAGAACCCTTAGAAACCGACGTCTGAAGTCTGTTCTTGCATCGCTCGAACCACTGCATCGGTAATAAGCACTGATTGATCGACGCTCATAATAAACTCAGGCGAGGCGATCAGCACAAGGCTTGCCCCTTTCTCTGCCGCGATGGCATCTGCAATCGGTTTGATCGCATTGCGAAACTGCTGCCGCAACTGACGCTCTTGGATTGCCAAGGCTTGCTGACTTTTGCCGATTTCTCCTTGCATCCGGACCGTGGCATCGCGTTCCATCGCGGTCAAAATTTCCAGTTGCTCCTCCGTCGGATTCTCCCCGAACTCAGCTTTCTTGGCGTCCATCTCCTCGGCAATCTCGGCCTGCACGTTTTTCAGTTTGGCTTCAAGACGGGTCTTTTCCTGCTGACGCGCCTGTAGATCCGTTAGATCCCTACCGAGGTCTTTGTAAACCTGATGCGAATCAACGACAAGAATAGTGTTACCCTTTGCACCATTATCGCTGCCGAAGGTCCCGTAGAGAAAAAGGGCGATTGCTACGACTGATACAAGCACCAACAATATTTCAAACGCGCTACGGCCGTGTCGCATAGCAGACCACCTGTTAAAAAAAGAATGTTCGAACCAAAAATAGTAACGGTACGCTGAAACAGCCCACCCTCCGACCCGAGAGAAGTCGATGGGATCGAGCAACGGATGACTATGTCATCTTACACCAAAAGTATGGCGTCAGAAATCGCACCAGAAACGACCGGATCGTTGCTCGGTGCGAGCGTAGAGGCCGGATAATCGTCATTACACCGGCACATCCCGCAAATCCGATCCACGTGAATCACAAAAGGGGGTCGATGCCTGAGCGGACGGTGAAAACGCAACTTGAATCATGGTCGCTATTCTCGCAGATAAATCTCGCGATCAGACCGGCGACGTAGTAATTGCTGTTGTGACGCCTGCTCCAGATCCCCGTCGGAACCCAATAAAACTGCCGGGTTGGATTCGTTTGGCGAACCCGTTCGTCGACGACGCCATAGCGATACTGCCTCTTTCCGCGCTTCAACCCGATTTTCTGCGGGACTCAGAAAATCGAACGACCATTGCTCGTAACCGGGGAGCGTCGAGAGTGATCTATTCGCGATATACCGCACCGCGTCGTAAGGATCCTCAAGCAGGATCGACAATTGCGGTGCTATCCATTCGGTTCCTGAAATTGCCTGTGCCACCGGCCAACCCAGATGCCACGCCATCAGTGCACGTTGACCGGCATCCCCGGTCAGCAATTGAAGCACTGATGCAGAAATGCTCTTCTGCTCTTCATCCAAAACAGGAGGCTTTATCCCATACCAGCTTGTGAGGTGATCCGCCGTCCAACCGAGTGTTTTATCGAGATGGCAAAGATTACAGGCATTCATTCGTCCTGTCGCCAAATCAACACTTACATCCGGGCTGGAAATCTGATGACTGCGGATCGCCTTGAGCAACCCGTAAGAGGTATGAGGCATATGGCAGTTGTAGCACAGACTGCCTGAGGAGCTTGCAGCGTGATGCGTGTGCGCAGTCAGCTGCGACTCACCCTGATATTCCTGATGGCACTCTAAACAGGTGTCGTTGCCGAGGGCATCTACACGAAGTTGATCGTTTGCCCATTCTGACGCGGGCCGTGAGTCTTCATCTTCCTGGTGCATCGAGTGGCATGAAACACAAGTCATTTCACCCCTCTGATAACAGGCAGTATCGAGCAGTCCATTGAATTCTCTCCCCGAGACACGCACCATTCCATCGCTCCAGAATTGCGCATCCGTTTTATTTAAATCAGCTTCATTCCGCGTCTCCCAAAGACTATCGCCCGGTCGATATTGATCACCCTGGGTTACAAAAGAGGCAAGATCATCCGCAAAAGTACTGTGGCACTGACCACAAACCTCCGCGTTTCGCTGATGCGATAACGACGACGGATTCACAATATCGTCCTTCGTAATTTCCGTCACCTCACCGGCCGAGGATCCCTGATGAAACCGCATATGGTTTTCACCCGGCCCATGACACGCTTCACACGCAATACCGAACTCAGCCACCTTCGTCTGGATTCCAGAAGCAGAGATGGCTGGATCTCCATGTGTGGTATGACATGCGATACACGTATTATTCCAGCGGCCTTTGTGAAGGGCATCCGCTTGCGCCCCCGGCGGCTTGAGAAAGATGGCCCTTCGAGGAAACCATCGATCGGCATCGCGAATATAAACAAACGGGACCATCGATAATTGCCGCTGCCAGCCCGTCGACATCCAGTAGGCTTGCTGATGATGGGATCCGGTGGTCATCACAACGGGTTGCTCAATTTCCTTTCCCCCGACAGGAAACATTTTGACCCAAAATTCATCTCCACGACGATCGAATTCTGCCTGCAGCGCATCGACTTTCACCTGA
>CAUZBD010000088.1:0-7627 GCA_963577795.1 Planctomycetota bacterium
CGGATACCGCAAATTCGGGTTGATACCAAATCCGGTGCGCCCAATCATTCCGTGGTAGAGCTCGTGTATCAAGGCTCGGCACAGCCGTCCGATTTAGCGGACTGGGTCGATTGCGGATTCCCCACATCCGTGTCGATTGCGAATTCGGCGCGGCCACAGTCGGTAGAAACGTGCGCATCTGCGACGGCGTTAGCCGTTCGTAGCATGCGCCAGGTTGTCGGCGCGTTGCAGTAAAGTTGCCGTTGATTGCGGATTCCGCAGAGTCGGGTTGATTGCCAATTCGGCACCGCCAGCCATTGCCGCTGCGAAGGTCAAAGTTTCAACTGGACTGCACTGGCTTTATTGACATACTTTTCAGCACCCGCCGGCTCCCAGGGAATCTCGGGGTAATCAAGCCACCATTGAAATGGTTGCGTGATGGGCGCGTAACAGTCAGGCCGGCGTTGATGCTGAGTACGCAAATGTTTTCTGATGCGTCGTAATTCGTTCAGGTCGATAGTCGCTGTAATACTATCATCACCCGGCTTGGCGATGCGCGGATGCAGGCGCATTGTTTCGCGCCCTGGGTGTTCGCTGATAATGCACCCATCCGCTCTTGGCTCAGCAAACCCGGTATTAAAACCATCGGATACATTCGCGCCAACGATACACGCATAAGCATGTGAAGCACTGATACAATAAGCATCCTGGACCGCATCCGCCCTGCCGTTAATCCATAAGATAATTTCAGCACCCAGTGCTGCAGTGCATCCCCACGATTCGGGGAACGCGCCGTCATAGCACTGAATAATACCCACGCGAGCAAAGTCCAGATTAAACACTTTAAATGCCGAGCCAAGGTAGCCGTACGCTTCACTGTTATTGGTATCCGACATCGGTGGCCAGCAGTGTTCTCCAACACCAGCCGCAGCGTGCATTTTCAGATAGCGGCCAATAATTTTCCCGTTGCGATCCACAGTCAATGCCGTCGTCGCATAACTTTCACCATACGCCTCCACCAGCCCTGCCACCGCGTTGATATTAAACGCATCCGCCAGTTTGCAAAACCCCTTGACGTTATCATGATCGGGAGCGATGACCCGTCCTTGTCCAGCGGACAAAGTGTATTCAGGAAAAACAATCAGGTCAGATCCTTGGGCCACAGCCGACTCAAAAAAAGGTCTCATCCGAGCGAGCACTTTATCCTGCTCGCCGGTTTCCGTAAGTTGAACTAATGTAATAGTGCATGTTTTTGGATCCATTATCTTTCTCTTCCGATATTTCCCATATGACCTTCGCCCGGGTACGCCACCGGGCCTTTCGAGCAGCAATATAACGCCGCCCAAGAATCCAAGCGGCGTTGGCCTGATCGTCTCTGCGGACACCGCCCACCCCCGATAAGTCTTCCCGCCGAACGTTGCGGATCAGGCGCGCTGTCAAGCGTCGCCTGCATCCAGCTTGTTGGTACGTCATCTGTGATCAAACGCGACTGCTTCGGAGTGGGTTCTCCCTGGAAAACTCGGGTGCTTTGGGACAGTGCTTGACGGGCAGCCATGAGCAGTACGGAGTTCCAGCCTCACCTGCACTGCCAAAGTCACATAGACGGACGGTCTTACCATCCACTGCCTTGAATTCCAGGAGCAGTAGCGGGGGCAGCCAATCAGACCACTGGACTCGTCTTGACTTCATGCTTTTTGCATCGATGGGCGGAATATTCAACATGCAGGTTACAGGATCCCATTTCTCAACGTCGCGTATCTGCAGTTTGCCCTTTCTTGCATTCTTGAGATTGTACCGATGATCATACGCCAGCAGGATAGGGCCACGATATACGGATACGAGCCCTTCACACTCTTGCTCTCCGCGCCATAGATGCAAAGACATATCCAAAGTGGCATGGATCCTGTCTCCCGCTTTCCATTTGCGGTCAATCTTCAGGTAACTACCCGCTTTTACCGCAAGGACTGCCTTCCCGTTAAGTCTGACTTTCGTCTTTGTGGACCAGTGAGGGATGCGCAGCTTCAAGCCAAACTCGCATGTTCTGGACGGTTTTACGTGTATGACGATCTTCCCATCAAGCGGATATTCTGTCTCTTGCGTCAGCGTCACAGACAGGCCCGGCTTTATTTTGGCCGTCAGTTTTGACGGGCCGTAGTAGTTCAGAATCAGGCCTTCCTTATCCTTCATGAGGCCCCAGTCGCTTAACATACCGAACCCTCTGCTCGAGTTCACACTGCAGCAGTTCAGTTCCGGACTGCCCTCGCGTGCCTGCCAGTTGTGGTCGGTCGTGAAACACTTTCGCACACCGTTCATCGGAGTGTCGTATGTGCACCAACGCCCGGTAGAGGAATGCATGCCCACGATGGAATTGAGAGTGGACAATTCGAGTTCATCGGCGACGTTAGAGTCCCCGCTGAGTTTAAGCATCTCAACACTCATCGCAATCCACGCAATCGTGCAGCATGATTCAATCGCAGCAAGATGGAACGGGTTGCCGGTAGCTTTCTCACCGGAAGAGAAGCCGCCGTTGTTGTGCCGGTCAAGCTTGACGATACTCCACCAGATCTGCTCGAAGGCTTGCCGGTACCGGTCTTCGCCAGTGATCCAGTAAAGCTCTGCCAGCGCCATGATTGGATGCAGGCTTTCCCATCGAGGCTTTGGGGTCTGGAAGAACTCTCTGCCTTGCAGGGCCTGCTGAAGGTAGTCGCCCGCCAGTGGCTCCCCTTTGGATCGAGCAGCGAACTCGTCCACAATCTGAATTGCCAGATTGAGATAGCGTTCGTTCTTTGTCTTCTGATACAGAATACAGAGCGAATGCACCGGGGCCAGGTTCTTATCCGTCTCACCTGTGTCGACCAGGCGAGTTTTCTTTCTGCCCAGGTACTTCCGGCAGAGGAGATCCGCTATGCGGACCGCGCATGCCATGGCTTTCTTGTCCTGTGTCTCTTCGTGCCAGAGCATGAGTCCCAGCATGATGTGGTAGTGGCCCCAGGTGTCCCATGTCAGGCGGCCTTTCGAGCAATTCGGGGCGCTATTGGTCAGCCTGTACTCGGAGGGCCATGGACCAAGGTAGCCATCGGTATCCTGGAGACCGATGAGGATGCCAAAGAAATCCTTCAACCACGCTTTCAGCGTCGGGTCGTTGGTTACGCGCAGAACCTGGACAGCTCCTGTCAGATACTTACCCGCGAACTCCCCCGCCCAAGGCACCATCTCGCGCAGCGGGGACGCGTCACGGTCGCGGAACATCTCAAGCATCCCGGGATTGGCTTCTGGAGCCACAAGCAACCATTGCTCAGTGATGCCGTTGAGGTAGTTCCCCACAAAACCACCAATCCGCATACTGGTACTTGGGATTCTTTTGCAAATGGGTTCTTTCATATTCTTGATCCTTTAATGCCGTTGTCGGTTGTCTCCCACACACAGCCCCATGGATCAGTATACGGCTCGTTTTTCCGCTGGTTCAGGCCGTACTGAGGGGTAACTCTTTCCTGCCTGCTGAAATGTGGAAAGAGGAAGGGGTGCGCCTCCATCACATCAGATCCTGCAAGGCCTTCTGCTCGTAATGATGCCAGCACGCGGCATTGATGCGGAATGTCATCGGGATGTAGTCCGGTCGCTCAAAACGCACCGCCCTGACAAAGTTATCGCGTTTAGTCATGTGCGTTCTTTCTTATGCCCAACGTCAAGGTCACCGAGGCGGAGGCGCGTCAGCGTCGTTCCGCACTCGGTGCACCGATGTCGTTGGCGTAGTGTGCTCTTGGTAATATAGGCTGCGAATCCTGAGTTCGTTTCGTTGTCCACACTTGGGAAAGTGTGGACAACGCAGAGTACGCACGTTACGTGCGTTTTCGTCTTCTTGTCTTCGTTGATTCGCTTTGGCGTGTCCAGTCCGGCGTTTTCGGGTCATCCACAATCTCCGTGGATGTCATCCAGTGGCGAGAGTGCAAAAAAGGTATGGGAAATCGATCCACTTGAGTGTCCCAATTCCGACATCGAGATTCAATAATCAACTGTTTCTTCCACTTTCAAAAAGCTCAGATATCTGTTCTTCAGTAAATCCAGCATCAAATATCTTAATATCTGATATGCTTCCTGAAAAATAGCTAAAATGATTCTGTTTGTCCGCGCATCCAACAGTCATCCATCTTTCAGAATCATTTGGCAACAGCTTAATCCGATATTCATCAGTATCCAGCAATTTTTCTTCGAGTGCCAATTTCTGTTTTTTTCCATTGATAAATATCTTGATCAGATCGTCTTTCAGAGCAACAGCAACGTGATTCCAGCCATCCCCTAGCTCACTCTCACTTCTGATATACTTATTCACACCAATAATAGAAGGATTGGAACCTTCACTAGGCTGAGTGCCTTTTTGATACCAATAGAAACTAGGACTTCTATCCTCTACAATAAAGTAATATGCCACTGATTTCTCCAAAATAACCCCCATCCCCATTGAATCAGGATCCAGTTTTACCCAGGCAGACAAGGTGATCTCCTTATTCTCTGCAAGATTCATAGTTGGATCATATTCTGCAATAAGACATTGATCTTTCCCATTAAATGTGACGTGATCAGATTCAATAGAAGGAGATCTATTTAGAGTCTTCAATGAAATGGTGTGGATCCCCTCTCCATCTATCAGCTTCAGGCTCCATATTTCAGATGTTGAATGCATAGTTATATTCTCTTTTTATCGATTCGGCACACTTTGCTGAATTGCCAAGTTCGAACCGTTAATTGACGTTAATTCACGGTTGCCATTCCAGTGACAACGTCGTGGTCACGCTTCGCTTGACGCGACCGCGGCAAGCGAAGCGTGCACCAATTTGTTCGCATTCCAATGGTCTTCACAGCCATCCTGTCATCTGGAGGCCTGCTATTGGAAGCAAGATAAGGACTGATAGCAGTGCTGCCAAAACTATTCTAAAAGTTACAGGGCGAAGTTGCGTCATAGGAGGCACCAATGCGATTATCCCGCCGATGAATCCTCCCGCTAACGTATAGCACACAAGCGGGGCTAGGCAGTGAACGAACGTTGATTCGCCGAGCCGCAAGATTTCTGCAAACAAGAAGAGGCACCCCACTTCAGGCCAAGAATAGGATGGCCAGCCGAACAAGACCGCTGCAGTGAATCGCAGTGTCATCACGCACGCGGCGATGATCGCACCGTCACGGATTGCTGTCTTTATGCTCATATCTTTCCTATGCGAACGCGCGCATCTGCGACGCGCCCTTAGGCGCGCTCGTAGCATGCGCCAGGTTGTCGTTGCGTCGCCCGGAAGAACCGGTTCTTATTCTTCGTTCCGCAGATTACGAGGGGCCTGTCCCCAAGAATTCCAAGAATTCCCCTCAGTGATTTACGAGCGGAGCGAGATTCCGGGTAATCGTACACGGTGTACTATTCTGCCCCGAACCGAGCGTTACATTCTGCCCGCACTATCATCGCTCAATCGGTGTGAATGACAACGCGGTTCGACTTGACATGGTGATGTAATCCGGCAGCCTTACAGAAGTAGCGAATGACTTCACTCGGCGGCACGTTGTCGAGTTCTATAGTCACTTTGTATTTACTGCCATCTTTGAGTTCACCAACATCCAAATTGACCCCGCATTTGTCCTTTACGATGTCGGCAAATTCATCTGGCATCGTTTCGTGGAACGCGATGTGGTTTACGTAAACTTTTTTTAGGTACTGACGTAACCTGGCATCGGCTCCGACCTGCGATTCGACCGGCTTTTCTTCATCATACGATAAAGGACGGGGAGGCTGGATTAGCGGGATTGCTTTCACCCACTCGAGGTTCTCACCATTCCAGCGGAATCTGACCCCATGATGCTCGAGGCAAACCTGATATTCATGGACGGTCACTAAATCTTGATCGGCCCACGGCTTCTTCTTGATCGATTTGGACAACGGACGCCGCCCATCCAGTGAGACCAAGTATAGGATCATGGTAGAGCGCGGATCATCAAGACAGCACCCGGGTGATCCGGATCTTCAATGCTTCCGGAAAGTCGTGCACCTCTATTACGTCGACACCCTTACTGTCACAGAACATCAGAAACTCCGGCGTATACGCGAGCGTCATCGGTTCATGTAAACTGACCTCTAACCAGTATTTTCGGGTGACCTCTATGCGGGCGCCGGGGTCACCGTCGAGGTAGTAGTAAGTATTCGCCGAGGCCGGAATGGACCACAGTATAATGACGATGATAATTGAATTGCGCATGATCGAGGATTTGGTTGTCATCGTGTCGCTAATCTTCGCACTTTCCCATAGTCCCAACAGTCAAAACGTAGGTGCTCCCGGAAAAACTCAGCCGCCCGCGATAGCGGGTTGGGCTGATGCGTCATTTTCGCCATCTGCGCCTCATCTGTCCAGTCCGTGATCCGGGTGGCGTCGGTCGTGCTTCACTGTAAGGACTTCGATACGGTCGTTCACTACACGGTAGAAAACGCCGTACGGGAACCGGCTCAGACGGCGGAAACGAATATCGCGACGAATGACACGATGTTGGTTCGGTGCCCTGACGATTGCGGCAATGCAGATATCAAGCCGCTCAAGAAAATCAGCGCCAAGCCGGGGTCTTTTCCGGCGTAATGCTTGGCGGTCTCCACGACCTCGGCCATCGCTTCCCTGTGGTAGGTGACGCTCACCGAATCGCCGAACGCGCCGCTCGCATCACCTCAGCGTGACTGACGGTTGTCGCCTCGCCAGAGTCGATTTCGGCCGCTCTACGAATCGCCACATCTACGGCCTCTTCGTCAACCTCGAGACTATCCCAGAGAGCTTCGGCGAGATCAGCTCTTGCCTCGGCGGGCAGCGCCAGTACGCTTTGTTTCAATTCTGCTAGTTCTGTTTCCATGGTGTAAGATAGTTTCGTTGCCCGCATCCGGCAAGACCAACGACTAAGCTCAGCGGCGCGGCTTGTCCGCGTCCGCTGGAGCGCCTTGTTCGGCATTGGTTTCCTGTGGCTGCGCGACAATAGAGCCTTCGAACGCAATCCGTGAATCGTCTACATTTACGAGTTCGTGCAGCTCGTAAACATTGCAATATCCGTATCCGTAAAGGTTAACGTATGTCGGTATGTTCAGCGCCATCATGAGCGGCTTTGCCTGCGCCGCAAATTGTGTGGCTGGAGTTACGCGTGGCCTATCTATCGGCATGGCGACTATGGCGACTTTGGAGGCGAAATCTCTCTGGTTGCCTTCGAAATTGTTGTTGCAGTAGATGAGAACGGAAGTCTTGAAGGTAGGAATAATTTTGCGCAGATTATCCTGAGTGAAGTCGGAAAAACTCAGGTGCCTTGCACCCTTGACATGAATGCGCTTGAAGCGGAAATCCGAGCGAGTATCAAGAACGACAACTCCAGGCTCCTTACTCATTTTCAGGAATGTATTAAGATTAACCAAGCGCTGTTCCCTGTGGGCCTCAACGCTGGCAACAAGGCTCTTGAAGTCATTGAAGCTGACTTTCGCCTTGGGGTAGTTCTTGTCTTGGGCCAATGCTGTGCCGGCCACGAGTAGCATGGCCGATGCTGTTACCAGTCCCGCTCTCATCATCACTTCTTTCACTGGACGCTTGCTCTTCTTCATCATGTTTTCTCCTTCTGCCGAACGTGCACATGAGCCACGTGGTGG
>CAUZBD010000089.1:0-7556 GCA_963577795.1 Planctomycetota bacterium
CACAAATGAAGAAATCATCGTTGCTGGGCAGGTATTTTCACGATTAAACGAAGAAACACAAAAGAGCGAGGAGAGTCGCTGATGTTTGTCGCAAAAGTTACAGGCTCGGTTGTTTCCACGCAAAAGGTCTCGACTATGGTCGGCCAAAAGTTGATGGTCGTTGAACCTTATCGGCTCGAATCCGAAAAGCGCGAAACGCTGGCTCCGACCGGAAGAACTTTTATTGCGGTCGATACGATTGGTGCTGGCGAGGGAGATTACGTGCTCATTACGCAAGGCTCGAGTGCCCGCCTGACGGACGAGACCCATAAATTGCCGATCGATGCTGTGATTGTCGGGATCGTCGATACGGTGCACGTGGATACAGGCTGTGTCTATAGTCGCTAGTCGTCGACGGACGAAAACGGAATTCTTATTCATTTTAAAGAGATAGAGAGAAAAAATTCATGCAGGTCACTGAACAAACAATTCGGGATGTCGTCGATCAAGTTCTCGCTCAAATCGCGATGCCCGCTACACCGCCCGTCGCAGCATCCGCGTCAAGCAAAGATTGTAAATGCCCAGGCAAAGCAGCACAGGATTGCAGTTGCGACGATAAGAAAACCGAGGGCCAATATACGGGTCACTATGGTCTATTTACGAATGTGGATGAAGCGGTTGCAGCGGCCACGCACGCTTTTGAGCAATTATCGATGCACTCGATTGAGGATCGTAAACGGATCATTGGACACATCCGGCGAATTTCCATCGAGCAGTGTGAAGAACTTGGCACGATGGAAATGCAAGAAACTAAAATTGGTCGATTGCAGCACAAAATAGAGAAATTGAAGACGCTTGGTGAACAGACGCCCGGTGTTGAGTTTTTATCCAGCCAGGTTTTTAGTGGCGACCATGGATTGGCAGTTATCGAGCATGCTCCGTTTGGTGTGATTGGCGCGATCACCCCGGTGACACATTCACTACCGACAATTACCGGGAACGCTGTTAGTATGATTGCAGGTGGCAATACGTTGGTTGTGAATCCGCACCCGAGTGGAAAAAAGGTGGCGGCAGAGGGAGTCAGGCGATTCAATCGGGCTATCTATGAAGACATTGGAATTGACAACCTCATCTGTGTGATCACTGAGCCGACGCTGGAAAGTGCAGACGCTATTTTTACACACCGCGGTGTGAAGCTTATCTGCGTTACCGGCGGCCCTGCGGTGGCCAAGGCGGCATTGAACAGTGGAAAAAGAGCCATCGTCGCCGGCCCCGGAAATCCACCGGTCGTGGTCGATGAGACGGCCGATCTTCCGCGTGCCGCGATCGCCATGATTGCAGGTGCTTCCTACGACAATAATCTGCTCTGCATTGCTGAAAAGGAAGTATTTGCGGTCGATGCCATTTTTGATCTACTCCTGGTGGAAATGGAAAAAGCAGGCGCGGTTCGATTAACGGCCGATGAAATTTCGCAACTCACAGATCGCGCCATTCAAACGGTAGGCGAAGGCGATCAAAGGCACGAGGTTCCAGCGAAGGAGTTGCTCGGCCAAGATGCCGCCGTCTTAGCCCGTGCGATTGGGAAACACATTCCGGCAGATACGCCCCTCCTCTTCGGTGAGGTCGATGAGAGTAATCCTTTCGTCTCAGTCGAACAAATGATGCCGTTCCTGCCTTTCGTAAGGTGTCGTACAGCAGAGGAAGCGATCGCCAAAGCGCTTCAATACGAACACGGATTCAGGCACACTGCCATTATTCATTCGAACAACGTCCGGAATATGACACACATGGGGCGGGTGATGGATACCACGCTTTTTGTGAAGAACGGACCGTGCATGTCGGCACTCGGATTAGGAGGCGAAGGGTATCTATCGTTTTCGATTGCGACACCGACGGGCGAAGGTGTGACTTCACCGCTCACATTTACGCGAGAGCGGCGGTGCTCGCTGATCGACGATCTATGTATTTTGGGTAAATAAGGAGCATACGCGATGCAGTTTGGCCGAGTGCTAGGCTCAGCAACAGCGACCATCAAGCATCCTTCTCTGAAGGGTTGGCGGATGCTGGTGGTACGCCTGCTCATGCACGACGGTGAATCGGCAGATGGCGGCCCTGTTTTAGTGGTGGATGTCCACGGGGCTGCTCCAGGTTCGAAAGTGCTGATTACAAGTGATGGTCAGGCGGCCAGGGAGCTTTTAGGCTGTGATAAAACGCCTGTCCGTTGGACCGTGATGGGGATTTGTGACGAATGAATCTTTCTGCGGGTGAGATTGAAGAAGTGGTTCTGGAGGTTCTTCTTCGCCTGCAACCGACAATTACGACAGAAAGTAAAAATCAGAAAACGACAAGGTTATCCGTTGTCGAAATCGGAGATCGAGTGGTTGCTACAGAACAGTTAGCGCAGATAGCTGAGAATACAACGGTTCGCGTTCACAGTTCGGCGATTGTGACGCCCGCTGCACGGGATATGGCAATAGAGCGGCAGATCGTATTAGAAACACACGCGGACTGTGAGGTACAGGCTGGAGAAAAATCATTATTTGCCGTCGGTCAAGGAGGTCAACCTCTCGCATCGCTAATCCAGAAAAAATTTGGGATAGGTACGGCTCAGAAGAGTGATGACACAGAAACCGCAGTCATGAATATTGTTTCCCAGTTAAAATCCAGCCCATTTCGCCGCTGTGTTTTATTGACCACGGATATCGCTTTTGCTCTCTGCCTTGCGAACCGTTCCAGGTTCGTACGGGCTATTTCAGCAGATCAGCCACAACGTGTCAGTGAAGCGATGCTGGCCGTTACGGCAAATTTACTTGTTCTTGATCCAAAACAGTCCCCACAGAGAAAGCTTATTGATGGATGTCGTATTTTCTTTGAGGCCCGATTGCCTGCAGACAGCAACCTGTTTCAGGGAGCATTGAAGCGTACTGTTTAACGTAAAGAGAGGTTAAAGAAGCGTCATGCGAATAGCAGAAGTTATTGGAACAGTCACCTTAAGCCGGAGTCACCCATCTCTTGATGGCGGGACTTTCCGCCTGGCAATTCCACTTGAGGAGTCGGAACTTGGCAACTGTGAAGTGGCCTCAATGGAAGAGCTTGTCCTGTATGACCAGTTAGCCGCGGGAATCGGGAGCCGAATTGCCTTGAGCGAGAGCCGTGAGGCGGCCGCCCCGTTCTTTCCCGAAAAGAAACCTGTCGATGCGTATAACGCAGCCCTTATCGATCAATTACACCTGGAGGAATCGGACTGATGGAAAACGCATTTAAGCGCAAACAGCAAATATGTGAGATTGGTCAGCGAGTCTACAACAAGGGTTTTGCAGCCGCGAATGACGGCAATATTACCTATAAGCTTAGTGATAACGAAGTGCTTTGCACCCCGACAATGCATTCGAAAGGCTTTCTCAAGCCGGAAGATATTTGTCTCATTGATATGACGGGAAAACAGTTGGCTGGAAATAAAAAGCGAAGTAGTGAAGCGCTTTTACATCTGCAGATTTACAAAGAACGACCAGACATAAAAAGCGTGGTGCACTGCCATCCGCCGCATGCTACCGCCTTTGCGATTGCTCGTGAGCCGATCCCGCAATGTGTGCTTCCGGAAGTCGAAATATTTTTAGGAGATGTTCCGATCAGTAAGTATGAAACCCCTGGAGGACAGGCGTTTGCGGATACAATTATTCCACTCGTTAAAAAGACAAATGTCGTTATCCTCGCAAATCATGGAACGGTGAGTTGGGGTGAAGATGTGGAACGGGCCTACTGGTGGACCGAAATTCTCGACGCATATTGCCGGATGTTGATACTGGCAAAGTCGATTGGACGCGTCAATTATCTGTCGGCGGAACATACGCGAGAATTGCTGGATCTCAAAGGCAAGTGGGGATTTACGGATCCCCGAAACGAGCAAGGTATGGAAGACTGTGATTTGTGCGGGAATGACGTATTTCGCGATTCCTGGCAGGTTGCTGGCGTGGAGAGAAGCGGTTTTAAGGCACCGCCTTCTGCAATGGGGAGGAACGGCCATGTGGATGATCGTGGCCAACAGGCCGCGTTACCCCCAGGAATGGACCAAGAGCAGCTCGTCGAAATGATTACCGATAAAGTGATGGCTGCGATGAAGGGTAAGTAGAGGATGCGTTGAGGGTCCGTTGGAGGAAGTCCGCAAAGGACTGCATCAAAATAGGGGGTCTCCCGCCCCGCTCGGTGCCGTTGTTGCTGCCGCAGTGGCACGGAAAAGGACGGCTTGCGAACCTTCCTGCGGTAAGGTTGTCAGGGCCTCTCGGGTTCGATAAAACGCCCTCCCCTAGCCTTGTCCGAGGTGCACAGAGGGGTTAAATTAGGGGCCTAAAGTGACTTATGCAATTCGCTGGGCGCGCCGCACGAACCTTCTCCGTTGAACGAGCGAAGCGATGAAAAAAGATATCCACCCCGAATATTTCGAGACCGCAGTGAAGTGCGGTTGCGGCAACACGTTTCAGACCCGAAGCACACGGAAGGAATTGAAGGTCGATATCTGCAGCGCCTGCCACCCTTTCTATACGGGAAAGCAAAAATTCATCGATTCGGAAGGTCGTATTGAAAAGTTTAAGACGAAGTTTGCAGGCTCCGGATACGCAAGCCTTAATCGCGGCAAAAAGAAATCGGGCAAATAGATAAGCTCGTGGCGCGATAGAAAGCCCCTTGATCCGGTGTTCTCTTTCCGTGGCCAGCGGTCGCAACAGTTGGCTTAAGGAGAAGCGACATTTCTAGCGTACTCTTCCGGACGGTAAAAGGAGATTTCGCCGATGCGCGAAATGCTTGATGAAAACCTGAAGCGGTTTGAAGAATTGGAACAACAACTGCTTGATCCTGAAGTTCTCGCCGATCCCAATCGTGTGGCTGCGGTCTCCCGCGAACATGGATCACTTGCAAGGCTGGCAGGAAAGTATCGAAAATTTCAGGGAATAAACGCTGAGATTGCCGACACAGTCATGCTCCTTGAGGGGGATGATCCGGAGATACGGCCACTGGCGGAAGCGGAGATTCCCAAGCTCAAAGAAGATCGGGAAATGGTTTGGAATGAGCTGCTCGATTTAACCGTAGGTGGTGAGGACGCGAATCGCAAGCGTATTGTAATGGAAATCCGCGCTGGAACGGGCGGGGATGAAGCGGCCCTTTTTGCGCGGGATTTATATGAAATGTATAAACATCATGCCGAGGCGAAGCGATGGAAGTTGCAGATTATGGACCATAGCGCAACAGAGTTAGGTGGCTTTAAGGAGATTTTCCTCGGCTTGGAGGGTGAAGGCGTATTCCGCGAACTTCAATATGAAAGTGGTGGGCATCGTGTGCAGCGTGTGCCCGACACCGAAACCAAAGGTCGCATTCATACTTCAGCGGCTACCGTTGCAGTCATGCCTGAACCGGAAGATGTGGAAATTAATCTAAAACAAGATGACTATCGCATCGATAAGTTTCATGCCAGTGGGCCAGGTGGACAGCATGTCAATAAAACGGAATCCGCGATCCGACTGACGCATCATGAATCAGGGGTTGTGGTTCAATGCCAGGATGAGAAGAGCCAGCACAAAAATCTTGCAAAAGCTTTACGTGTTCTTAAAACGCGATTGTATGAGGCTCGGCGACAGGAAGAGAATCAAAAACGAGCGGACGCTCGCAAAACGTTAGTGGGGTCGGGTGATCGATCACAGCGGATTCGGACCTATAATTTCCCTGAAAATAGAGTGAGTGATCATCGCATTAATCTGACGCTGTACAAACTGGATAGTATTATTGCGGGCAATCTTCAGCCATTAACTGATGCGTTGATCGAACACGACCGGACAACATTGCGAAGTTCGATGGGTACGATTGAATAAATTATCGACGGAGGAAGTGTGGATTGAATAAGCCGGAAGAAGAATCCTGGCCGATCCTCCGCCTGATCGAATGGACCGCAGACTACCTCAAGGAAAAAGGTGCCGAAAGTCCACGCCTCGATGCCGAGGTGTTGCTTGCAAGCGTACGGAAATGTTCGAGAATTGACCTCTATACGGCATTCGATCAAATTGCGGATGCCGCGACACGCACGGAATATAAATCCCTTGTAAAGCGTCGTGCTACGGGGGAGCCTGTTGCCTACCTTGTGGGACACAAAGAGTTTTACTCCCGAGACTTTGAGGTAACAGCAGCTGTTCTTATCCCGCGTCCAGAGACAGAATTTGTGGTGATTGCGGCCCTGGATTTAGCGTCGGAAAATTCATTTCCAGATTCATTGCGGGTTGCGGATATTGGCACTGGAAGTGGCAATCTTGCCATTACGCTCGCGAAAGAGAAACCAGATTGGAAACTGGTGGCGACCGACATCCAAGCGGATGCGATCGACGTGGCTCGGAGAAATGCTGTCCAGCACGCGGTAAATCAACAGATTGAGTTCCGCTGCGGGCCGTTTTTTTGTGCGGACACCGAACCCGAACCGTTTGACATGGTGGTGAGTAATCCACCGTATGTTAGTGATGCCGAATATGTAGAACTGTCTGCCACAGTACACGATTATGAGCCCAAGGTCGCACTGGTTGCAGGTGTGCGCGGGACAGAGATTATCAAACAACTTCTTGATGAATCTGGCTCAAGAGTACGATCGGGAGGGGTGTTGGTCGTAGAAATGAGCCCGATGATTGAAGCAGACGTCCGGGCATTCATTGACCAGCACGCCGCATGGAAGTTTGACCGCATCTACAATGATCATGCGGGGCACAGTCGCGTGGTGGTTGCAATCCGGGTGTGAATGCAGCTATTCGACCGATAGGTCTTCTGCGTCCGAGGTCACTCCGCGGACAGTATCCTACTGTTTCATCTTCCAGGCATTCCAACTATCAAAAGCGACTTTCCGCTGTTCGGGACTTGCAAATCCCATGGTGCCAGCCTGGAAAAGGGTCTGTTGGTTTGGGCGGAGATGGGAAAATCCAAAATCTTTTGGATTCTTTCCATGCAGGTGGATCGTGGTTGCCAGGGCCACGTCGCGGACGAGAGGTTGAAAGCCGCTGCCCCGTCTGTTGTTGACAGGCTGATCATTGGAGAGGTAGGGCTCGAGCAAAGCAATGTGATTTTCGTCGCCTAGTTTAGCGATCGCAAGCATCGCATTTTGAAGTACGTACGGTTGCGGAGATTTTTCGCGGATGATCATCTCGGCCGGTACGAGGCCTTCCGGCAGGTTGTACTGCATCGAGAGCCAGAGCATCTGATAAGCCAGAGAGGTACCTGCACTCCGTCGCACAAAGTGCCCCACGAGCCGTCGATGTGTTGTCTGCTCGTCCGGCATAAGATTCTGGGTGAGCCCCGAATAATTCATGAGTTGAAAAATCTTTTGGGCGGTCTGTTCATCGAGAGTAGTCGCGTTGTTTGCGGCGACAATCAGTAAGGCCGCAACACTGCCAGTCGATGTGACGGTGCTGGATCCGGGACCCTGCACGCCACTTGGGTTTTGTCCAGGATTTCGGATCAGAGCATTGTAAAGCGTCTGGGCGCGACTCTGGAGCGCTTGACTGCTATAGGTCGAATCCTGATCGAGCGACTCGAGAAGGACTGGTTCAGCGCGT
>CAUZBD010000090.1:0-7551 GCA_963577795.1 Planctomycetota bacterium
CCGTTTCATACAAGTCCTGTGCTGCATATCGAACAGATCGAAGGACCAGAGGCACTCGTGAAAGCGACGCAGGTTCTTCCCTACGGTGCGCGGTTGGAGGTCCGACTTGCCCGCAGTGGATCCGAGCGGTTTGAGACACGAATCGAGTTTTCTGCTATCGTCGAGGCGGGTGAAGAAGCATAGTTCTCGCCCGATCACTATTCTTGCAGACCCGCTTTGCGGGTTGGCAACGGATCGCAATAATGACGCTGTCTGAATTGTCACCGTTGCCTCAAAGGTTAGGTATATTTCGCATGGCCCGTTGGCCCCGTCATAAGTGGACGACATTGTTTACCTATGTGACGATGTTCTTTTTTTTTCCACTGCTTTGCTATCTTGCTTTCCTTTTTGTGAGGGGTCGGTAGCCTTTTGAGGTTATTTTAAAGCGCATGAAAGAAGATCTGCTCGCACTCCTGCGTCCCCACCATCAAGAGCATCTCATTGCATTTTGGGATGAACTCGATGAAATACAGCGGTCCAGGTTATCAGCTCAGATTAAAAAAATTGATCTGCCGAGAGTTGCAGGAATGTATTTACAATGTCGCGATGGGCTCGGCCAGTCGCAGGCGGCTCTCCGTGCACAACCGCCCGTTGCGGTGAGAATGAGCGGTTCGAGAGCAGCGGATGCAGAAGCGGAAAGGCTAGGGCTTGCAGCGCTTTCGGAGGGCACGGTTGCTGTGGCCCTTGTTGCTGGAGGGCAGGGGTCCCGTCTCGGGTTCGATCATCCTAAGGGGATGTATCCGATTGGACCGCTTTCCGGTGCTTCGCTGTTCGATATTTTGCTGGGCAAAGTGGCCGCCACCAGTGAGGTAGCAGGTGCTGCGGTTCCCGTTTATCTGATGACCAGTCCCGCTACCCATGAGGAGACGCTGGAGTACTTGAAGCATGCTGAGAATTTTGGGATTTCCCCATCGGAAGTTACCGTTTTTTGTCAAGGCACTTTGCCAGCAGTAGATGCCGCTACGGGAAAGTTGCTGCTGGAGTCGAAAGAGTCTTTGTTCTTGAGTCCCGATGGTCACGGTGGAATGCTCGCCGCACTCCAGCAGAGTCAGGCGTTGCAGGATATGCAGCAGCGAGGAATAAAACAGCTCTTTTATTTTCAAATTGATAATCCGCTGGCAACGGTTTGCGACCCGGTCTTAATAGGTCATCACATTCTCGCTCAGAGTGAATACACGCTCCAAGTCGTTGCCAAACAGGAACCGGAAGACAAAGTCGGTAATGTGGTGGAGGTTGAGGGCAAAACACAGATTATCGAATACAGTGATTTGTCTGCGGAGGCCGCTCACTTGCGGAACGAAGATGGATCTCTCAAGTTATGGGCAGGCAGTATTGCGGTTCATGTTTTTGATGTGGAATTTCTTTGTCGCATGGCTCGACAAGGTAATGCTCTGCCTGTTCACTGTGCGCACAAGAAGGTTGCTTTTGTCGATGTAGAAGGGCAGCCTACGGAACCGGTCGAGCCGAACGCAATCAAGTTTGAGCAGTTTATTTTTGATCTGCTTCCGTATGCATCGCAGACGATGACGGTGGAAGTGGATCCGGCAGTGGCGTTTGCTCCGCTGAAGAATGGTCCGGGAGAGGCGACCGATACGGCGGAGCATGTGCAACAACAGATCATGCACTTCCATCGTGAAATGTTGCGTGCGGCTGGGTTTCAGGTGGGTGAGACTACCCGGGTTGAGATTGATCCCCGATTTGCACTTACCGCTGCTACTTTGAAGAATAAAATACCGGCAGGGTCTATTGTGGAAGACGACACGTACTTCCGTTGAGTCAGCTTTGTGATTTTAGACAGAAAGGATTGGATATTCATATGATCCATGCCGTCATCATGGCGGGCGGTGCGGGAACCCGCTTCTGGCCGGAGAGTCGCGCCGATTTCCCGAAACAACTTCTAACGTTGACCGGTAATCGTTCGATGATTCAGACCACCGTCGATCGAATTCAGGGGCTCATACCCGAAGATCGTATTTTGGTGGTGACTGGTGAAAGGTTAGTTCAAAAAATGGTAGATCAACTACCAACGCTGCCAAGCGATTCCATAATAGGAGAACCTTGTCGTCGGGATACCGCGCCCTGTATCGGCTTGGCAGCACTACTGTGTGCGGAAAACGATTCGGACGCCACAATGGTTGTGATGCCTGCAGACCATGTGATTGAACAAACCGAATCATTTTGTCACGCGGTAGAATATGCGGCCCAACTTATTGAAGAGGCTCCGGGGCGAATTGCTACATTCGGGATTCCACCCTCCTATCCGGCCGAAACTTTTGGCTATATCGAACGAGGGGATCGACTTGAAACCGGCGTGAAGCAGGGGAGTGATGCGGTCGCTTTTCAAGTTAAAAAATTTCGGGAAAAACCGAAGGCGGAGGTCGCCGAGCGTTATCTGCAGGCAGGCACCTTTTACTGGAACTCGGGTATTTTTGTCTGGAAAGCAGTCACTATTCTGGAGGAATTGCAGCGACGAGAACCAGAAATGCTCATGCATTTGGAAGCGATTGCGCAAGGGCGAGGAAGAAAGGATTTCGGCGAGATTTTCACGAGCGAATTTTCTGCAATTCGAGGTGTATCCATTGACTATGCGGTGATGGAGCATGCACAAGATATTGTAGTGATCGAAGCACCCTTCGATTGGGACGACGTTGGAAACTGGACAGCGGTGAGTCGCCTGCGAGGTACGGATGTAAATGGAAATACTATTGTCGGCCAACATTTAGGGATTGATACAAAGAATTCGATTATTCGAGGACAAGATGGACATCTGCTGGTCACTTTGGGAATTGAGGGTGCGATCGTCGTCCAAACGCCGGATGCAACCTTAGTTGCAGATCGAAATAACGAGGAATCGATTCGGAAATTAGTCAAGATGATTGAAGAAAAGGGTTGGACAGAATACCTTTAATGAGACTATCGTTCGTTTGGAGATGAATAAAAAATTCCAGTGGTCTAAGATTTTCCGAGTTACTAGTCAGGATGTTTTGCGTCCTGCAAAAGAGGCTTTGTTTAAAGCAGAGAGAGTCATTACGTATTTTTATTTTAAGTGTTCTGCTTCGAAGCAGGGAAAAGTGTTATGAAAAGTTGTGTGCTTGCGTATTCGGGTGGGCTTGATACAAGTGTCATTTTGGGATGGCTGATGGAGGAGGGATATCAAGTACACTGTGTCTACGTCGACCTGGGTCAGCCTTGTGAAGATCAATCTGAAATTATGGAGAAAGCAAGAAGTCTAGGAGCCGCATCCGCTCGTTCGGTGGATGTCCGCGAAGAGCTGTGCGGCGACTTTGCTTTTCCTGTCCTTCAATGGCAAGCGCGTTATGAGGGGGTCTATTTGCTCGGGACATCAATCGCCCGCCCCCTGATTTCGAAGGCTTGTCTCAAGGTGGCGCGCGAAGTTGGTGCAACAGCATTCGCCCACGGCGCGACTGGAAAAGGAAACGATCAGTGTCGGTTTCAATTAGCGGCCGAGGCCCTTTGTCCCGATGTTAAGATGATTGCACCCTGGCGAATGGAGAAATTTCGCGCACGTTTCCCAGGTCGAAAAGAGATGATTACGTTTTGCGAAGAGAAAAGCATTCCGGTAAAAGCATCGATTGAAAAGCCCTATAGTAGCGATGAAAACTGTCTGCATATCAGCTATGAGGCAGGGGCCCTCGAGGATCCGGGGGGCTGCGGTGTCGATCTTGTAGACTTCGGGATGACCGTCTCGTTAGACGCAGCACCGGATCAAGCTGAAAGCGTGACGGTTTCGTTTGAATCGGGGCGTCCGGTTGCGGTTGATGGCAAGCAGGCTTCGGGCTTAGAGATTGTCGAACAGTTGAATCGCCTCGGTGGGCGTAATGGTATTGGGCGGATCGACATGATCGAAAATCGCTTTGTGGGGATGAAAAGCCGAGGAGTCTACGAAGCCCCCGGGATGACCATTTTATATGAAGCACATCGTCTGCTAGAACAGTTAACGCTTGATCGAGACCTCCTTCATCTCCGCGATCGTTTGGCGGTTGAGGTTGCTGAAATGGTCTATTACGGATTTTGGTATTGTCCCAAAATGGATGCCCTGATGCGGTTCATCGATCAAGCCAGTCGTCCGGTCACGGGCCAGGTCCGGTTGCGGCTCTACAAGGGAAATCTGGTGGTCGAGGAGCGGACGAGTCCATTCAGTTTGTACGATCAAAGTGCAGCCAGCATGGAGGGTGGAGGGTCGTACAACCAGGAGGACGCCGAGGGTTTTCTGCGACTGCAGGGACTCCCACTCCGCGTTCAGGGGCGGGTGCATCCGCGCGATTACTGAGAGAAAGGCTTAAGGATTTGGTGTCGTGTTCTGCGTAGATTCTTGCAGATCATTTTCTTTGCCAGGCTCTTTTTCTTCTGCAGGCAGATTTTTTTCATTCGGAATACGATGTTGTTCTGGCTTGAGAAATCCCTGCGGCTTCCCGTTTTGATCGAGCCAAAAGATCCCAACGCGTCCCGCCTGGTATCCGAAGGCAACAAAGTCCTTAGGTTGGGTCAGGGAGCGAGCCGCGATAAATCCACCTCCTCCACCTCCTCCGAGGACAAGCATTTCTTGGTTTTCACCAGAAAGCAGGGTGATTGCGCCTTGAGCCTTTTCAAAATCGGGTTCATTTTCTTTCAAAGCTGGCGCGTTATGGAGCACAACTTTGGGAATGCCTTTTTGATCAAGAATATTTAACCGCCGACCCTGGATGAGTGTCCCCTCTATTTTGCGAAAGTTGGCGTTCCCCCCTTGGACCCTACCCACTTCAAGTTGCTCGACTTTAAGATTTTTCAACTGGAGACTTTTCTGCTGTGAATTGAGCTTGTCCTTCAGACTAATGCTGATCACAAGAAACAGCAGAGGATAGACGATCCAACGTTCGCGTTTTATCATTTTATGCTTTTGCTTTATTGAGGTACATTCAAGGGTCGATTGGCACCGCCCTAAAACGAATTCACAGTCAGGTAGGCACGCTATCTGAGATCATTCTTTTTTGGGACGCGGATCTTCTCATTCTATCGAGATCTTTCTCTCTGTCTCTCCCGTGCACAAATATTTTTTATTAACGAAACTGCTTAAGGGTTCCCTGGAGGGCATTCTTGAATTTGCTAAAATGAGCATCCCAGTTTCAATCATGGTTCAGCCACTGCATATGTAAGTGTAGGATTGTTGTATGAAATTACTCGCGGTTCTAGCTCAAGATGAAGGCCATACCTTTTTTTCGGGGCCCACTTTCTTTCTGGGTTTAATCATCATTTGCTTTTTATTAATGGTTTCTGCTGCTGTCGGGGAATGGCGGGCAAAGAAAAAAAAGGATGACCATGCTCAAGAGGAATCCGAGTTATCGACGGATGGTAGAGAGGCTTTAGAGGCGGGGTCGGTAGAGAGCAAAGCGGAGAAAAAACAGGCGGCCCGCGAAGCCAGGCAGAAAAAAAAGCAAGAGAAAGAAGCGAAGAAAAAAGAGAAGGCTGCTGCAAAAGCTGAGGCAAATGCCGCCAAGAAAGCGAAAAAAAAGAAGAAGTAAAAG
The DNA here is from genome assembly GCA_963577795.1 of Planctomycetota bacterium. Lineage (GTDB taxonomy): Bacteria > Planctomycetota > Planctomycetia > Pirellulales > UBA7805 > UBA7805. The sequence continues at coordinate 5,562 of CAUZBD010000090.1, forward strand.
GGAAGTCAATCGGCTTGGCACCGGTGTGTCCCCATGCCGTCTGGAAGAAGTTCAAGGGCCTGCTATCATGATCGATGTCTCAAAAAGGGATTCATGCATTTGCGAGCAAGAGGATCGGATATGAAATTTCAAAGTATGGTTTTGCGAGGATTCATTGTTACATTCGCTGCTGGTCTTACTGGTATTTCAGTCGGACAGGCCGAGACGACAAGAGAAGAGAAGGTCGGTGATTTTGTGCTTCATATTCCGGGCGATTGGAAGAAGGAGCAACCCAGTTCGAAGATGCGGGCTCTGCAGTTCGGTATTCCAGTGGGTGGTATTCCAGTGGGCGACGGAGACCAGCGACCCGCGGAGCTAGCCGTTTTTAACTTCAAGGGTAGTGGTAGCGTCGATCAGAACATCAAGCGATGGATTGATCAGTTTGATAGTGAAGGGCGCAAACAGCAACTGTTTGAGGGAAAAACTGCCAATGGTCGGTATTGGCTTGCCGATATCAGTGGCACCTACAACAAATCGATCGGCCCACCTTTTCTTCGCAAGACTCAAAGCGAACCGGGAAGCCGCGTCTTGGCGATGATCTTTGTGGGGAAGCAAGGAACGGTCTTGTACCTAAAGTTGGTCGGTCCGGACAAAACAGTCTCTGCCCAGGCAGAGCAAATGAGAAACGTTGTCGGTGCCGAGTTGGGGGCAGAAAAGCCCTATGCATTCGGCTCTTAAAAGATGCTTTTGGTAAAGAATAGTGAAAAATCGGGCCCGTTTGTAACTCGGGCTTCAAAGTGGTTGGGCAAAGATGCATTATCTGTACTTAGGTCTGGCGATTGTCTCGGAGGTGGTGGCAACCGTACTTTTAAAACGTTCGGAAGGCTTTACTAAACTCGGCCCGGCTCTGCTGAGCCTTACAGGCTACGCAATCTCCTTGGTCTTGTTGTCTCTGACACTTCGTACGATTCCCACTGGGGTTGCCTACGCCATTTGGAGTGGTTTGGGAGTTGTACTGATTGCGATACTCAGTTTCTTTGTGAATGACGAATCGATCGATAAAGCGGGCATCGCGGGTTTGGTACTTATTGTTTCCGGAGTTGTCGTGCTCCAACTCTTTTCCAAAATGACAACCGGCCATTAGTAATCGTTTGCCGCAAAGATATACCGTGGACTTATGGGCCGTAATATTGAAATAAAAGCGCGGGCTCATGATTTTGAATATCAGCAAGCGAAGGTTCAAGAGATAACGGCCCATGCAAGCCAATATATTTCACAGCGGGATACGTTCTTTTCCGTCAAGCATGGCAGACTTAAAGTCCGCGAGTTTGCTGACGGCACGGGTGAACTGATCTATTACCAACGCGACGATGCGAGCGGTCCGCGACAGTCTGATTATTCGATCAGCAAAACATCATCACCCAAGACGCTAAAAGAGATAGTCGCTCAGGTTTTGCCTGTCGTGGGCCAGATCATTAAACAGCGGTGGCTCTATCTTGTGGGACAGACGCGGATTCACTTTGATCGAGTCGAGAACCTGGGCGAATTTATTGAGCTCGAGGTCGTACTCGAAAAGCAGCAAAGACCAAGCGAAGGCGAACAGATTGCGGCAGAGTGGATGAAGAAAATTGAGATTGCCCCAGAGGATTTACTGGGCGAAGCATACATCGATCTCCTCAACCGAAAGAGTTTTTAGCGATCTTCCAGGGAAGGATAGGGCCACGGACCGAATCGCCGTTCCCGATATTCCATCAAGCCGTGTGCAGCGTGGTACAACGACCCACATTCCAACGGGATTGGCTCTGTTTTTTTGAAGAGTTTGCAGAGTTGGAGTACCGCTTGTTCGACCCAGGGTTCAGAAAGCCGCTCAGGCGGAAGCGACAAGGCAAGAAATTCAAGCGTGTGGCCTGTCGTATTGATACGTAGCGCCAAATCAGCTGAGGTGCCGGCCCGGGAAAAGTAGTTGGTGGAAAAAGAACCGTCGGGTTGCTGAAATTGGCGAGCGGTTTCA
>CAUZBD010000091.1:0-7533 GCA_963577795.1 Planctomycetota bacterium
AAGGCCACTTTAGGGGTTCGGCGGCTGGCGATCTTTGTACTGCTGACTGGCCCGCTCGAGTGTTCGCCGCTCTTTATTTGACAGACTTGCCGACCCCTCTCGGTTGATCTTTGCTAATAATCGGTCGACTTCCTCGGCCAAAGGATCCTGCTTGGGTTGGTGAATCCGCACTTTGCGTCGTGGCCCAAACTGCCGGAATTTCTTGCGATTCGGGATCCAACGACTCAAATCCCAGCCGGTTTTAAAATAAATCCATCCACATGCCGCGCCGACCAGATGCGCGGTGTGCGCAACATGCGTATCGCTAAAGGTGCCAACAAAGTCGTAGACTAAAAAGATAAGCCCCAAGACCCACGCGCGGACGGGAATCACAAAATAAAGCAGTAGGGTCCGTTGGGGAAAGTGGCAGATGTAAAGAATGATCACACCTGCAACGCCACCGGAGGCACCGAGCAAACTCACGGCCGTACCAGCCAATAGCTGCTGTGAATAAAGGCCCAAAACACCTGCGATCGCAATCGTGGAAAGGTAGAAAGCGAGAAAAGCCCGCTTACCATAAATACCCTCGACATCACGGCCAAAAAACCAGAGGCAAAACATATTGCCTAATATATGGAAAATATCATTTCGAGAATGCACAAATCCGTAGGTGATGATCTGCCACAATTTCCAGTTCGTGACAAAAAGACCGCTGTCGAGTGCAAGATAGGTTTCGGTAAAGCGAGCTTGATCAAATAAAATTTCAAATAAATAAACCACAGCGTTGATGATCACCAATTGGGTCACCATCAATCGACCTTGTCCACCGGAGGATGGGCCGCCACCAAAACGATGCTCCGGGGAGGGTTCCTGATAATAATCGCGACTGTCGAGTCCCATATACAACCAAGAGTTTAAAGGTCAGCCAATGAAAGGGCTATCGATTTACAGCTGGGCAGTTGGTTGGCAACCACTTACAGGAGTATGTAAAACGAGCACGCTGACGCGCCGAATACGTGATTTGGCTATCTCAGCCCGAATCGGAAGGAGATTCAGGATCAGGGGCCCGGTGATCTATTTCTTCGACGGCATCTAATTGTTTTGTATTGAGTTGCTTCCCAAGCCTGATCGTTTCATTACGAATCTCGACCAAGCGGCGGTTGCTGCTGGTAGTTTTATTGCGAACCTTGGAAACTAGATCATCAATGACTTTTTGGTCGTGAATGAATTGCTGTTGATCTCTCGATAAGCGTCCTTTCTCGTCTTCAAAAAGTTTTATGACCTGCTGCTTTTCGCCGATAAGATTTTGTACCTCTGAAATTTTTAATATTGCATCCACGATCTCAAAATCTTGTCGCTTACGCTCGCGATGTATATCGCGAAAGAGATGCGCATAATCGCGCAATTGCCGCGAGTAACGGGGTGAACCGTCTTCTTCCACGCGTTCTATGACTTCGTCTTCGAGCAAGGCACTGATTTTAGGTAGTGCCCGCACCTCTATCGTTCCACCCGTGACTGGATCACGAATGTTTGTATCACTCTCTACACCCTTTTTAGGAAGCCAGACTTGTTGGCCTTCAATAAAACGCGCTGGCTCATCTTCATCATCTGGATAGTCTTCAAGAAATTCCACATGATCTTCGATGCGTGCGGGGGGGTGTTCGGGACGGGCGGGATGGTAATCATCGATAAATTCCTGGACGGTTCGCTGTGGTAAGATTTTCCGCAATCGTGCAGCGCGGTCCATCGCATCAAAAGGTTCTGCCTCCATTTCAAGATCCACTGCTGCTAAACCGGCAAACACTAGGTGGCGATCGACCGGCATCTTATCGTAAATAGTCCATCGCTCTTCGTTTTCCACACTATTCTGTAAACGATTATGTTCCTCCTCCGTTACGGGCCACTGAGGGCGAAGCGTGGCCCGTAGTGAACCTGCCACCGCGGATGATTCTTCCTCCTCTACCGCTTGATTCCCAGTGACTTCCGTCACTTGAAACATTCCTAAATACCGACCACCCGTAAGAAATGGGTCGCTACTGAACACGTAAACAGGAAGCTCTTTTTCCAGACGATGGGTTTGAGGTTGGTCGAACTCAACAGTCACTACATCCTCGGCACTCATTTCCACAGGCTTTGCATCGGTCCACATCCGGCCCCGGTCCAGAAGCAGTGTCGCCAATGTTAATTCGAACTGTCCGATACCGGGCGAGATGATCCTGCCGCGCTCGTCTTCGACGCCGAATTCAAGCTCGTGATTTTCCTGACGAAGCTTTTCGGTCTTTTTAATCAAACCCGCTATCGGTTGGTTGGGTGATTGGTTGCGATCATTAACATGCAGAATCTCTCGCCAACTTTGATGGGCTTTCAGGGTCTGTAAACTCATCCACATGGCGACGCAGGCGGCCGCAAAGACGAGCCACACCAACAGGAGGGTGTGCCACCGCCACGACTTGTAGCTCATGACCAAGGCGACCAGAAAGAGGATGATCCCCAGGATGCCCAGGATGAGAAGCACGGTTTGAAAGTCCATAGGAAAAGCCCAGAAAATCTGCAAGCGTTTAAAAAATAGGGGTTTACAGCACACGATCCTAAAGAGAGCCGGATCGTGTGTCAAGATTTACTTGATCTATGCTAAGTCGTTTTTAAAGAACAGGTTGTGCAACCCCGGTTGTTCGTATTCGACTTCGGTGTCGCGGGGACAACGGTGTTCTCGACTCTTGCCAGCTAGGGATGAAAGTGTCGTGGGAATTGCACTGGTCGGAAAACACGACTTTCGCTACCCTCCCCGCCCCCAACCTATGTCACTCCCTCCCCGCAAGGACCCGAGAGCATGGAAGCTCGTTTCCTCCGAATCGCGATTCTCTTGGTCAGTCTGACGAGTGTCGCCGCCTCCTACCGGACCCCCAATTTTATTGTTTCTGCGCCCTCTCCCCAGTTAGCAAAAAAGATTGGTGATGCCGCCGAGATGTATCGCCGCGAACTTGCAGAACGATGGCTGGGCAAGACTCTTTCTCCTTGGAACAGCCCCTGTCCGATTACCGCACAAGTTGGGCCGCAACTGGGAGCGGGTGGGGCAACGAGCTTTGTTTTCCAGAACGATCAGGTCGGGGGTTGGCGAATGAATATACAAGGATCTGAAGTTCGAATTCTTGATTCCGTACTACCGCACGAAGTGACACATACTATTTTTGCAACTCACTTTCGCCAACCTTTACCGCGCTGGGCCGATGAGGGAGCCTGTACCACCGTTGAACATCCCTCCGAAAAAAAACGTCACGAAACGATGTTGATTTCTTTCCTTCAGACACAGCGCGGGATTGCTTTTAGCCAAATGTTGGCAATGAAGGAATATCCTGCAGACGTCTTACCCTTATATGCTGAGGGGTATTCACTTGCGCGGTATTTGATTGAGGAGCGGGGAGAGCGAAATTTTGTGGATTTTGTGGGGGATGGGCTGCAAGATGAAAACTGGATGCGGGCACTTGAGTCGGCTTATGGCGTTACCGATCTCGGGCGTTTACAAAATGAATGGCTCGAGTGGGTGAAGCAAGGAAGTCCGGGCCGTTCGCTATTGGCGGCATCTAAAGCAAGACAACTTCCAGGGACAAATGTGACTCTCGCCGCTGCTGGCAGCAGACGTTTGCGACCTGCACCCAACCTCATTCATCGGTCAGCTGAGGGGGGGGCAAGTGGTTTAGAAAAAGTTGCGCAGGGGCAACAGAAAACACCACTGGCACCAAAAGCGAGGGTGGGTGGCTGGGTCGCTTCCGGAACTCATACTCGAACAACAGACGTTTCTTTTACACCTGGCAGCATCGCCTCAGCAGTTAAAAATCAGCCCTATCAGGCAACTCGCCAACAACCGATGCAACCAACGAAACAAACAATTCTTCGTTGAACGGCGTCGGTTGGTTCTTTGACCTAAGAAAAGTTGTTTAAGGCCCCCTCGAGATCAAGACAGTGTGAAAAATGTCTTGGTCAGTAAAAAGAAAACGGGGGCGGCAAAGCAAAGGGAATCGATTCGATCGAGAACGCCGCCGTGCCCAACAACAAGGGTACCGTAATCTTGCACACCACGATCACGTTTGATTGCCGACATCGCCATACCGCCTGCGAAGCCCGAGAGTGCAATCACCAACGAGATACAGCCTGCCTGCCACTCGTTAAAAGGTGTTGCCCAATAGAGGGCCGCTCCCAATAAAGCAGCACTTCCGGAGCCGGCTATCATTCCTTCCCAAGTTCGCGTCGAACTTACTGCAGGGGCAATCACGCGATGACCAAGAATTTTTCCCCAAAGGTACTGCAAGGCGTCGCCCATTTGGATAATAAAGACAAAATAAAAGAGCAGCAAGGCATTTTTACCAAAGGAATTGACCAGGGGATCCGTTCCAGGCACCGCAGTCCGCAACTTACTAATATCGGCCGTGGTATAGATATCAAGGTACAGCAGCGCGGGGGCGAGACTCAAGCAATAAATACAAAGCACGAGCCCTGCTTGGATTTTAGCGGTTCGCTCAAGGAAGCGTTTGGGGTCGCCTGAAAAAGCGACTCGGGCCGTGACAAAAAGAAGGCCGTAGACAGGAATGAGTGTACTGTAAAGATCGTACTTACCCAATCCAACAAGCACAAACTGCAGTGGCGTAAAGAGTATAAAAACCCAAAACAGCGTCCGGTGGTCACTCAAGCGCGTTGGAGTCAAGGTGATAAATTCACGAAGGGCCCAGAAGGCCAATATTCCGAAAAGTACAACCGTGACACTGCGCGGTAAAAAGAGCGCTGCCGCTACAAGAGAACAAAGCAACCACCAGGCACGAATTCGCCGGTTGAAGGTTTGCACCATCGCTGGATTGAGCCCGGATTCAGGTTGACCTTTAAGAAACTGACCCACGGTTGTTGCCACGCCGAGCAAGAGCAAAACGCCCACCACAAAAATCCAGGTTATGGGATCACTGATCATATTCAGGCATCTTTAAGCGCAAAAGATTTTCACGGGCTCGGTCAAGAAAGTCTGTTTTTTGTTCGCCACTTTCCAACCACATCGGCCGACCAAATGTGATGCAACTTAAAAGCGGCACGGGCAAGAATTCTCCCCGGGGCAAAATGCGATTCATATTATCTAGATGAACGGGCACAGCCTCCAGATCCGGGCGCTTCTTGCAAAGATAATAGAGGCCGCTTTTAAAGGCTCCAATCTGGCTCCCCGTCGAGCGATGCCCTTCTGGAAAAACAATCAAGGAATTCACGCTTCCTATTTCTCGAAGGAGCAAATCCACCGGGGATTGGTGGACCTTAATATCCTTCCGGTCAATCAACAAGGCATTGAAGTGCCCGGCGACGTAGCGACGAAGCATCGTTTTGCCCCAATAATCTTTTGCCGCAACAGGTCGGGTTAATGTACGGATCGAACCCGGCAAGGCAGACCAAATGACGAGGGAATCGAGGTGGCTCGTGTGGTTGGCAAAATAGACGCGTTGGCAGGTATCCGGCTGACAGTCCACCCAGCGGGCGCTGGCACCGGTAAGCAGTTTGGCGATCAAAGCAATCAGCGGCCCGGTCATGGGGTCTCCACTTTGTTTCAAGGAGGGCCAGATCCAATTCCGGGAAACTCAATCGGTTTATCCTACTCCTGAAAGATAAGGTCCGCTAGCCACGATTTTGGGGTAAGCGATCAGACCAGAGGATCCTGATGAAATTGAACCGCCAAGATCCCTCCAGATGGAGATTCAGGGGGTATCGTGCGGAAATGGAAGGTAATCCAATTGACCCGCATAACCTGCACGATCACGGGCCGCTCGCTCCCTGAAAGCGGCCGCGCCGAGACCGGAAGCACGCACAATAGGCATAAGCTTTACACCTCGCAGGGGCAGCACAATTGTTCCTGTCGCAAAAGATAACTCTCTTTGGTCAATGCCAATGTAGGGAGTGATTTTGACCGAAAGATATACCAGTTGCTTCCTTGTCTTCCTTTCTTTGTCCGCTGTAGAGAATCATCCATGGAACGAAGCGAATCAAAAACAGGATCTGAAATACCTTTTCGCGGAAGGAACACAGAATCCTCTGCACAGATCAAACCTTACTATCGTGTGCATGCAGGCAAATCGGGAAGCAGCGCAACGGAGCAGCCGATTGAGGCCACACTCTCCCACGCAGACGCATTGTTGCAGCATGAATGGCAAAGCTGTACCGAACCGATGCTCTCGCTTGTTATTCCAACATACAATGCACAGCGCTGGTTACCTGCCCTTTTAGAAAATCTGTTGGCTTTACAGGCTGAAAAGGAAATTTTGATTGTTGACGATGGCAGCACCGATTCGACACTGTCGGTGGTAAAAAACCTCGGAGTAAAACATCCTGAAATTACACTACTACAACACGACACGCATCTCGGCCGATGTGCTGCTTTGCAGACTGGCTTGGCAGCTTCTTTTGGAAAGGTCGTGGTGGTCCTCGATGGTGTCAAAGATATTAAAAACAAAGATATTGTGATGCTCGTTAAACCGATCCTGGCTGGGTGTTGTGATGTTGTCTACGGATCTCACCATATTCTTTCCTTCCCGGATCAAGAACCGCGGTGGATGCGTGCGATCGATCAAGTGCTGACGAGGATTTTAAACTTTTGCACTGGACAGCATCTGAGTAATATAGAAAGTCCGATGAAAGCGTTCCGCCGAAATGCTCTGGACGCTATCAGCCCGAAGACAAGTCGGGGAACTACGGATATAGAAATGATTTTTCGACTTTCGGCTGGCGGTCGGAGGATTTATGAAATGCCACTCGATTCCGCCGTTGAAAAAAAGTCATCCGGACAATTTTTCTGGCGGCAAGCTGTTACCGCCATGGGATTACTACGCCACGCACTTCGTTTCTAAACATAGCGTGCGTGGACATGTGCGGTCTTTTATTCTTGGGGATGCTTCGCCCCGTTAGATTCTACGAACCGACTATCCGTGTGTTGATTTGCCGACTAGCATGAGGAAAAACCATTTTCCTCGTTTTGGACATCCTTTATGTCTTCCGTTGGATTGCAGATTGCAGCCTTTGAAAGCCGTCGCGGCCAGGAAATGGAGCGGCTGATTGAACGGCACGGAGCGACTCCACACGTGAGTTCCTCGATGCGCGAAGTAACTCTCGACGAACATAAGCAGGCCATTGATTTTGCACATCGCTTGATCACTGCGGAAATTGATGTGGTCATCTTGCTTACGGGAGTCGGAGTCGAAACATTAACGCAAGTCGTTGAAAGGCACGTTGATCGCGAGCGATTTTTGACTGCCTTAGCCGATACCACGACAATCGCCCGAGGCCCCAAGCCAGTTGTGGCCCTCAAGAGTCTAGGAGTTGAACCAACCTTTCGAGCCGAACCGCCGCACACGTGGCGCGAAATTTTACAACTGGTTGATAGACACCTACCGTTGGCAGGCCAACGCGTTGGTATCCAGGAATACGGCATTTCCAATCCAAGCCTGATAGCGGGTCTTGAGGCCCGCGGAGCCACGGTACTACCAGTCCAGATATATCGCTGGGCACTCCCTCGCGACACCGGTCCGCTCGAGG
>CAUZBD010000092.1:0-7508 GCA_963577795.1 Planctomycetota bacterium
AAATCATCGATTGATGAATTGTACCCCTCGAGCAACACCGGTCCGGCAAAGTCTATTTTTCTGAGCCCGTCGGCAATCTGGGACCAGGGGATCAGCCCCCCACCCGGAACGCCCCGGTCGTTCTCGCACGCATGCACGCCCCACAGTCGCTCGCCCATCTCTAGAATCGCCGCAGAGTAATCGCGGACCTCGGTGACAAGATGGTACGTATCGAAAAGGACGCGGAGATTCGGATGATTGCAACGATCGAGCAGGGACATCGCTTGAGCCGGAGTATTGATCAGATGGGTGCGGAAGTGACTCATCGGTTCAATCGCTAGCAGCACACCATGGGCTGCGGCAAACTCGGCAAGGGCCTGCAGCCCATCAACCACGCGGTCTCCTTCATCGACCGGTGGACGTCGTCGGTGAATGACGCCCGTGTGTCCATAGAGTGCGCCCGTGTAGGCAATCGCTCCTAGCTCTGCAGCCAGTTCAATTTGCTGCCGGTGCCAAGCGAGCCCGCGGTTGCGATCCATCGGGTTGGCGGACGAAATATCGCACTCCAGTGGCCATTCGCCACCCGGACTCACGATCAATTGCATGTTGAGTTGTTCTGCCGCACGACGGGTCGCCGGGAGCGAAAAATGCACATCGTCTCCGACGGCGATCTCCAATATTTCTCCACCCAGATCGCGCAACCGATCAAGAATTGGTAAACTTGCATCACTCCAGTGATCGGTAAACAGATAACAGTGGGCGCCGAGTTGAATCGTCATCGCGTTATCGCTCAACCCTAGGCCAGAATATCGTGAATCACCCGACCATGAACATCGGTCAGACGGAAATCGCGGCCCGCGTGGCGATAAATCAGCTTTTGGTGATCCAGGCCCAGTTGATGCAGTACGGTAGCATGGAGATCGTGCACATCCATCGGATTCTTCACCGCCTTGTAGCCGAAGTCATCGGTCGCCCCATAGGCCATCCCCTGTCGGATGCCGCCACCGGCCAGGAGGGCAGAGAAACCGTAGGAGTTGTGGTCGCGTCCCTTACTGGAAGTACCGTCTTCATTCATCTGCACTGTCGGTGTGCGACCAAACTCTCCGGAGACGATCACCAGCGTTTCATCCAACAGACCACGCTGTTTAAGATCCAAAATGAGTGCGGCGATAGGCCGGTCGCACTCGGAAGCAAGCCGCCTGATCTTTGGGAAAATATTATTGTGACTGTCCCAGGGCTGATCCGGGCCATGCCAAACCTGTACGAACCGAACGCCGCGCTCGGTAAGCCGACGGGCGATCAACATCTGACGGGCGTGGTCCGAATCGCCATAGAGCGCGTGGATATGATCCGGTTCCCGATCGACATCGAAGGCACCACTGGCCGCGATCTGCATGCGGTAGGCTAACTCATACGAAGCGATTCTGCCTTCGAGTGCATCGTCTTGTCCGCGCTCAAAGGCATGTTGCCGATTGAGTTGCTGCACGAGATCCAGTTGACGTCGTTGCTGCTCGGGTCCGGCACGTTGGCTCCGCACGTTTTCAACCAACCGCTCGACTCGGCGATAGGCCGTATCGACGAGCATCCCCTGATGGGTCGGTGGCAAAAAGGCGCTCCGCCAGTTATCGGCCCCTTTCACCGGCACACGTCCCTTTCCAGGACAAAGAACGACAAATGCTGGCAGGTTTTCATTTTCTGAACCGAGTCCGTAGCTGAGCCAGGACCCCATGCTCGGAGTGAGTTGGGAAAGCGAACCACAGTTCATCAGCATCAGGGCCGACTCGTGTATCGGAGAGGGAGTCGTCATCGAGCGGACGAGACAAAGCTCATCGACCACTTTGCTAATCTGTGGAAAAAGTTCACTGACCTCGGTCCCACACTCGCCGCGAGGGCGAAACCGAAACGGCGAGGCCATTGCATGTCCGGTCATAAATGGTGTGAACGGGTGACGGTAGGGAAGGGGTTTGCCATCATTTTTCGTCAGCACCGGCTTGGGATCGAACGAGTCAACCTGCGAAAGTCCTCCGTTGAGAAAGATGTGGATGACCCGCTTGGCACGAGGCCGGATGTGTGGAGTCACACTGCCTGTCGCGGCCGCAAGTAACCGCTCCTGCCCGAGCAGTCCTGCAAGGCCGAGTGTGCCAAAGCCCATTCCACAGCGTTGCAGCAGCAGCCGCCGCGAGAGAGGTTCAGCAGGCGCAGCAAAAGGGTCGATGGCCGGCCTGTTCATGCGAGGACCCCCGGCACGACATGACCGTCGACATCGGTCAGGCGAAAGTCGCGACCTGCATGCCGGTAGGTAAATCGCTTATGGTCAATACCGAGTTGATGCAAAATCGTCGCGTGTAGATCGTGCACGTGGACCCGATCCTCGATGGCTCGATAGCCAAACGGATCACTCTTTCCATACACCGTTCCTCGACGGAAACCTCCGCCCGCCACGCAGCAGGTGAAGGCGTAAGGGTTGTGGTCTCTGCCGAGCAGGGATTTCCCTTGCGAACTCAACTCGGTCGTTGGAGTCCGCCCGAATTCCCCACAGAAAAAGACGATCGTTTCCTCGAGCAAACCCCGCTGATCGAGATCGGCAATCAAAGCGCCGATTCCCTGGTCGCATTCCTTGGCGCGAAAGCGATGTTCTTGCTCAAGCTTATCGTGGTTATCCCAAGGTTGATTTTTCCCGTGCCAGCACTGTACGAAACGCACGCCACGCTCCACCAGTCGCCGGGCAATCAGTAACTGCCTGCCTTGTGCCGATTCACCGTACATGTCGCGTATGTAGGCTGGTTCACTGCGGATATCGAAGGCATCGCTCGCAGCAGCCTGCATCCGATAGGCCAGTTCGTACGACTCGATCCGCGCATCGAGCGCATCGTCTGCTCCGGTCCTCTTGCGATGCGACGAGTTGAGTTGCTGCAGCAGGTCGATCTGTCGTCGCTGCTGTTCTGTACCGATCTTGCGATTGCGAACATCGGCAATCAGTCGCTCGACGTCCGTATTGTCTGTATCGACGAGCGTGCCTTGATATACCGATGGCAGAAAGGCGCTGCGCCAGTTGTTCGGGCCGGCAATCGGCAACCCGCCGGGACAAAGCACGACAAAGCCAGGTAAGCTACGGTTTTCCGTTCCCAAACCGTAGGTAACCCACGAACCCATTGCCGGTGTGGTCTGCGTCAGCGTGCCACTATTCATCATCATGAGCGACGGTGTGTGCGTGACCGAATCGGTATGCATGGAGCGGATCACGCACATCTTGTCGATAACCCGACCGATATGCGGAAAAAGTTCGCTGACCTCAATTCCACTCTGCCCATATTTTTTAAATTTGAACGGTGAACCAAACGCGGCTCCGGTCATGTTTTCGGTCTCGGGACTTCGCACTGGAAGTGCCTTGCCGTCATAACGGGTAAGCATCGGCTTGGGATCGAAGGAATCCATCTGCGATGGACCACCGTTGAAAAAGATGTGGATCACATGCTTTGCTCGCGGTGGATGGTGTGGCAAGTCCACGTGCCGCCGTCCGGTCTGTGAGGCCCCCTCTGCCTCAAGCAGACTGCCGACTCCAAGTAAACCCAGACCCATCCCCGCCTGATGCAGCCAGCGGCGACGATCGAGAAACATGCTTTCCATAGTAACACTTACGGTTAGAGATTAGTCAATAAACATGAATTCATTTGAAATCAAAAGTGCATGTGCGTATTGCTCCCACGTCGTCTGTGGTCCGGTCCACCGCGCAATCGATGCGGTAAAGGCAGGTTCACTTGGCCACGCATTAAGCCCATCGAGGCCGCCGTTCTCCATTAGCGCTACCTTCCAAACTTCGATCGGCCAGCGATAGATGTCGAAGCGATTGTCTTCCTTTGCCGAGACGACAAAATCAATCTGCTCGCCCTGCTCCACTTCGATTTTTTCGATGCGGATTTTTTTTTCTTTGTCTCTGGCCTGATAACTGCCCAATTCACCCTGCCGCGAAGAAATGACATGGAGTGCAATTCCATCACCTCGCTCACCATTAAGACGCAAGCTGACCGGGCCTTTGAAGAGGTAGAGGCCGGCTTCTGGCGCCGTAAAGCGGCGGATCACCGCACGTGCATTGCCGGGTCGTCCGCCGGTAGCATCGAGGTAAGGTTGTGATAGCGACCTTTCCTTATCGCGCCAGCGATTGCCATCAAAATACGTCAGAGGCGTGAAAGAAACCTTACCCGACTCTGGATCAATCTGTCCTGTCCCGTACTGCCAAACGGTTTGTTTTTCATCCGGCTGAAGACTCAGCGGTTGATCAAGCGGCACTGCATTTAAAAACGCGCGCGCCAGCGAGCGTTCTGCTTGCGTTGGCTGGCGGCCATACACCCAGTCGTACAACTTCGAGACGCGCAAGCGGTGAAGCGCATCGCTTGACTCGGCTGTAGCAGGTTGTGCCGTTTCCAGTCGCGCAATGATCTCTATTGCCCGATCTGCAATAAACCGATTGTTCATCAGATAGAGCGCCTGCTGCGGCACTGTGGTCTTATTCCGCATTGGCAGCGTTGCATCGGGAACTGACACATCAAATGTGGCCAGCACCCCAGGCATCAACTGACGATTGACCAACAGGTAAATACTTCGTCGCGGGCTGCTGAAATCTTCGGTCGGCAGACCCCCCAGATGCGTTTGAAGTTCTCCCGTCACAGCCAGTAACGCATCGCGCATCGCCTCAAATTCCAGTCTTCTGCGATTCATCCGCCAGTAAAGCTGGTTGCCTGGATCAATCAATCTTTTTTCAACATTGTCGACGCTCGCCTGCTGGTAAGTCGCGGAATCGAGAATCAGCCGATGCAGCGCTTTGAGCGACCACGCATTCTCCACCAGATAATTCGCCAAGTAATCGAGTAGTTCTCCATGGATTGGCTCTGGCGAGCGGGTGCCAAAATCGCTTGGTGTCGGAACGAGACCTTCGCCAAAATGCCACTGCCAAATGCGGTTGACGATCACGCGAGCGGTGAGTGGATTGTTGGGATTGGCAATCGCTTCGGCCAACTCACGACGACCGCTTCCCTCTCGATAAGGCCTTCCTGAATCGACTGCTGCAAAGGACTCGCCGGAAAGCATTTGCAAAAATCGCCTTTCAGTCTCCTGCCCCTTTCTCCGCCAGTCACCGCGAAGGTGCATCGCAGCATCCCGTGGTTCTTCGCGGTCGGTAAGTGTCATCGCCCGTGGAGGAACCGTATCAATAAACTGCACAATCGTATTTTGCGCCTCCTGATCAAGTGACCGGAGATCATTGTTCTCATTGATGTGATAAAGATTTTGCGCCTGCTCATCGTTCTCAACCACCGCCGGAGAATCCGGTCCGTAAAGAACCTGCCGAAGTTGCTCGTCCGCCTCGTTTTCAAAACCATCGTCACCCGGGTCGACCTCCAGTATCGCTTGCCATTTGGCATCGATTGCCTCGAGTAATGCACCATAGGCCTGCGCCACCTCGAGCATTGATTGAGGGGCGCTTTCCTTCAGCACCTGAAGCAAATGAGGATTGACTTCTTGCGCACTGTTGATGATTTCGATTGCCTGCGGGCCAAAACTTTCGCGTTCAAGTTCTGTAAATTGGTGCCAGAGACCGAAAACGGGATCTGCTTCCCGATCGGCAAGGTACCGCGTCCAAAGCACCACACCACCATCTGCAACCAAATTATGTCTCCGCAGAAGAACACGATCGGTTTTGTAATTCAGATCGGTCTTCGTGCGGTGCGCTGGCATTGTTTCATGGACGACGTATTCCAAATAGTCTCCAACGAAAGCCCGCATCTCGCGACTGATCTTTTTTTGCAAATTGTGGCGGCGATTGTGATATTTATTGATTCTCTTATTGAACGTTTCTTGAAACCGTGCGTACTGCTTGTCTTCTTCGCCCGGTTCTTCAGACAACAGCGGCTTGGCATCGTAAGAAGGTTCTACGGAACTATCGAAGATGCCGTAAAGTGCGTAATAATCCTTCATCGCAATCGGATCAAATTTGTGATCGTGGCAGCGGGCACACATGAGCGTTAAGCCCAGAAAGCCCCGCATGGTTACATCGATCTGGTCGCCGACAATGCGATGCCGCTTATGAATGAAGCGGTTACCGAGGGTTAAAAAACCCATCGCGCCCAGCTTCCATTGCTCATCTGGTCCCAGCTTAAGAAGGTCGGCAGCCAGTTGGTGGCGAATAAAGTCGTCGAACGGTACATCTTCATTGAGCGCGCGAACGACGTAATCGCGGTAGGTCCAGGCGTAAGCATAACGCTCTTCACGCTTTCCTACGCCGATGTATCCTTTGGTGTCGGCATAACGTGCCACGTCCAACCAATGGCGCGCCCAACGCTGACCATATTCGGGACGGTCGAGTAGGTAATCAATCAGTGCATTCCATTGCAAATCATGTTCCGTCGTTAAGAAATGCTGTCGCTCCTCAGCGGTGGGGGGCAGTCCTGTCAGATCGAACGTTGCGCGGCGGAGCAGTTGGCTGGCGGTGGCCCGAGGAGACGGCGTCAGATGAGCCTCTTCTTGTCGAGCAAGAATAAAAGAGTCGATCGCATTGCGTGGCCAATCCGCCTGCTTAACCGGAGGAATTTGTGGGCGAATCACCGGTTGCAGTGACCAGTGGGACTGCTGAATCTGATCCATACGAGCCAACGGCGTGGAATCACCTTGCTGTTCTGGGTCATCCGGCCAAGGGGCGCCCATCTCGACCCACCGAGTCAACAGCGCCACCGCCTCGGTTGGTAGCGGGTGCTCGGGGGGCATTTGTAACTCTTCGTTGTCGTAGCGGATAACCTCTAGCAAAAGGCTTTCATCGGCTTTGTCGGCTGATAGGATCGGACCCGATTCACCACCGGCAAAGAAAGATGCCCGATGATCTATCCGCAGGCCACTTTCCTGTTTTTCTTCGCCGTGGCACTCGCTGCAGTGCGTATGAAAAAGAGGACGAATATACTCTTCAAAGAACGCGGCCTGATCGGCGGTCGCCCCGTAGAGGGAGCAACAGAGGAAAAAGAAAAACAATCCGCTTAGAGCACAGCAGAACGTACGACTCAATAAGAGTAGCCTGGGGAGGAGACAGTGGACCAAAAAGGGAGTCAACATCATCCAGAGGCCGAAGAGTCGGGCAGTTGCGGGGGATACAGAAACACTGAATCCCTGACGGGGGGGTTAGACGGTTCGGCCGCAACCGCTGGTTTACTTCTAATTATAGTCCGTTTTTGCATCCCGGTCAACGAAGACTTGCCTCTGCATCAAGTGATAAAACACCGTCAGTCTCCGAAACTTGTCGCCGCGCTCGGGATTTGATCAATTGCTTCGGGCGACTACAATTCGGTACTGCACCTGCCTTTCATCGTAAGCGAGTCCCGCCTCGTTTTCGATCTTTGCGGCCCCATCAAGTCGCCAGAACTCATGCCCTCTTCCGATCTTCAAATTAAAGGTGCTCGCGAACACAACCTTCGCTCTATTAACGTCACACTCCCACGCAACCAGTTGATCTGCCTAACGGGCGTTAGTGGTAGCGGAAAAAGTTCACT
>CAUZBD010000093.1:0-7503 GCA_963577795.1 Planctomycetota bacterium
TAAAGGGCGTTCAATGGCACATTTCAACTCTTTATAAACACTCCGCCACTTAACATTATATCCGACCAACGACACCTTTCGCATTTAGCCCACGCAAGGACTGCCCACAGATGCCACTGACTGCTTCCACAAAAACACATAAGCCCACTCCGAAGCATCCAATTAGCTTGGAATCATCATCTACAGATTGGCAGCAGCCTCTTCCAAAGAAAACGCTCAACCGGTTACAGCAGGCACCACCTGCGGCAGCCTGGGAAATATGGAAAAAATATCTCGTAAATCGAAAAAAGGCAACCGATCTTTCGCACTTATTACCCGTTGCAAAATCGCCCCTTGCCTGGAGCGCGAATATCTCACTGCAGCGAGATGAAACGTTAAGCTTTTTATCGCAGATTGCAAATTTTTCACGGTCAACTAAGCACGCAGAGGCCACTAAGACGCTGCTGATTAAATGGTTATCAGCAACACCAGCAGAGACGACTCATTCTGCGGAGGCACTCCAAACGGTCGCCTGCGCATGGTCGCTATCCGAACTGAGCCAGCTACTCGACGCAGAATTATGGTGGGGGGTACTAGAACGTTTGGTTTCTACTGCTGCCGATGCGCTACAACTTGACGTGGAATCGCATCCGCTCCCAGCTAATTTACTTGGCGGGGAGCTGCCTCTTGTGCTGGCTTATTATTTCCCTGAACTTAAATCAACTTCTGATCTAAGCAGTTTGGCTATCGAATTTCTTTCTGAAGCACTTGTGGAAATGCTCGATGGCGAAGGCATGCCAAAAGCAAACTATTTGCCCTTTTTTGGACCCTTATTAGGCAGTTGGACTCGCTGCCGAGCAATTATAAAACACCGCAGTCAGTTGAGTTGGAGTGATGATGCAGAAGGACAGTACCGTTGGTTGATAACACAGGCGGTCCGAATGAGCCGAGGACAAGGAGGCTTTGCATTCGGGATCAACGACAATCTTTCATCCGATCGAGACCTATTGATATCGGCAGTCGAATTGGGTGGAAATAGATCGGATGCAATTGCTGCGGATTCGATCCTGGGTCGAAAAAAATGGGACGCTGACAAACCCCTATCTATCGACGCTTCCTATCATTCCGAATGGGCTGCGGTTGGCCTGCTACGATCGAAACTATCGAAGAAATCGCGTCAACTTAGTGTGACCTACGAAAAAAGCGAAAATCAGATTGAACTCGCGCAAGGCAATAGCCTGCTTTTCTCCGGTGAACTCGCATCCCATTTAACCCTCGACAAGACCGTAGGCAATGGAGCTTCGCGAAACGATTGGGAACAAGTGGCATGGGAATCAGATGCGGAGGTCGATTATCTCGAGATTGAGAAGGATATCTCTCCGCATACGCGAATTCAGCGTAGTTTTTTACTCGCTCGTTCAGATCAGTTTTTGCTCGTTGCCGATGCAATCATTAGCCGATCAGATATGCCTATTCATCATCGTATCGATTTTCCCCTGGGCGATGGAATGACGGTCGACTCGGAACAGGGTTCGTGGGAATTAACACTGAAAGATTCACAAGCACGGGCCCGTGTCCTTCCACTCGGACTGCCGGAATGGAAGGTGGGATGCCGTCACGGTAGTCTTCAGGTAAAACGCCGTTCGCTGAGAATTGAACAAACCGGTCATACGCGGCTTTTTGTCCCTTTATTCATCGATTTGTCTCCCAAACGCGTGGGCAGAAAACTCACCTGGCGTCGGCTATCCATTGGGGAGAATCGTCGAAATTTATCGCCAGACGTAGCGGTGGGGTATCGTGTCCAGATCGGTCGTGAACAATGGCTGATCTACCGTTCGCTTGATCGTCCGACTCCCCGCACAGTCCTTGGTCAAAATCTTCTTTGCGAATTTCACGTAAGTCGTTTCCTTCCCTCAGGTGACGCCGAGTCGCTTATCGAAGTCCAATAGGACCATGACTGAAGAGCAGCGTACCATTGCTAACAACATCAGTAGGATTCGTGAGCGAATCTCTGATGCCGCATCCAAGGCCGGTCGCTCCGCTGAAAATATCTGCATGATTGCGGTGTCAAAATATGTTGAAGTTCCCGCCACGCGAGCGGTGGCACTTGCTGGAATCAAGGATATCGGTGAAAGCCGGCCACAGAACCTTTGGGAAAAAGCAGCCCAACTCTCAGACGCGACCATTCGCTGGCACCTCGTTGGACACCTGCAGCGAAATAAAGTTGCTAAAACAATTTCAGAATCACACCTGATTCATTCGGTCGACAGCGAGCGTTTATTAGACGAAATTGATCAGGAGGGAATGAAGCAGAAGAGAATAACAAATATTTTACTCGAAATAAATATATCCGAGGACGAGAACAAACATGGCTTCTCCGCGAATGCAGTTCTAAATGCGATCGAACATATATCTACGCTTCGGCATATTCGCGTAAAAGGCTTGATGGCGATGTCGTCGCGTCAGGGCGGATGTGACGTTGCGCGAAAGAACTTCTCCGCCGTAAGAGATATCAGAGACCGACTTTCTGGGTCGCTTCCGGACAATGTCCTGCTCGACGAACTATCCCTGGGAATGAGTGGGGATTTTGAAGATGCAATCCTCGAGGGTGCCACGATGATTCGTGTCGGCAAGGCCCTCTTCACTGGCTTATAAAGAATCTACGTCACTCATCGAACGCTATCTGAAGTATCTTGAACTTCATGGTGCCCTGAGGTACTTCGATTTTAACCTTGTCTCCAATCTTCTTCCCTAAAAGCCCCTGTGCAAGCGGACTCGTTACCAGAATTTTACCTTCATCGTAATCTTCCTCTCCGGCTCCCACTAGCACAAAGGTCTCTTCATCATCAAATTCGAGATCCTGAACGACGACGCGAGCCCCAAATGTAACCTCATCCTTCGGTAACCTCGATGTATCCACAATGTCTGCCATGGCAAGCTTGCCTTTGAGCATATTGATTTTTGCCTGGAGCATTCCTTGGCTTTCGCGGGCACCGTGATATTCGGCGTTTTCGCCCAAATCTCCTTCTGCCCTTGCCGAGGCAATACGTTTTTCAATTTGAGGCATTTCCTCATTCTCAAAATGTTGAACTTCAGCGAGAATTTTATTGTAGCCCACTTGGGTCATGGGAATGCGGTCAGACATTACGATCCTTTCAGCCAACAGCACAGTTGTGCATCTATTACGTACACTATTTAGTAACTAAAGTATGTTCACACTATTCTGCTCACTTTGGATTATATCGTAAAGGTGTCACAGGCATCTTTTTCCTGACAATTCGCTCGACCTTGAATCATTTCTCATGCATTTCTTCTCGTACAATATTGCCTTTACAGCCCGTCTTTGTGTCTTTGTTGTCGGGATAGTCTTTTTGTTCACAGGACGTGCATCGGCGGTTCCCGAAAAACAGAGCCAGGAAAACACTTATCCAATCGGGAACATCACTGGACAATGCATTAGCAATAGCCGTACTTTTGCGAATTATACTTCTGTTGCGGTAGGCTCTGACGGAGAACGATGCGTTGCCAGGTTCAGACACTACGCGGATGTGGGAGACGAAGTCGTCGTCAAGAACACGCAGGACGATGAAATGGAGGTCCTCACGCCACAGAAGGGACAGTATTTGCGGCCCGTGATTGCCTTTGCAGGCAACTGACTCCACTGCGTGTGGACACAAACCAATCACGATACGCCGAGCACCATTCTGCACTCGGTTCGAGACTGCGGCCATGCTACGTTCGATACCTCGCCCCCCAACGCGGCACAAAAGCAGGGGCCCCTGCTTCCAAGCTTCCTCTTGCTCGCGGAAATCAACTTTTCTATCATTTCAACAATAAGAAGACTCCGGTCGCTTGAAGAAACTCGGGGGGAATGTGACACCTTGAGAAACACCAGTCCGCACTTTCCTAAATTGGGAAGTGCGGTGAATTGGGCTGCAATCAAACGGAGAATGAGCGCCATGTCAGCGGCAATCGGACACCACCAACCACATCATTTGTAGAGACGAACCATTATGAAGACCGAAGAACACCGGGCTTGCGAGCAATCATCACCTCGGCCTGCCTGTCCCGCCTGCGGCGGTAACCTGATCGAGATTCGCGCCAAGTTGCAATGTTCCCGCTGTCACACGATCTGTGAGACCTGTTGCGAGGGTGGCCGAGGCGCTATCTGACGTTCTTGATGGCAAGGTCGCCTCGTAAGATGCCTCAATCAGTTTCGAGAGGAGTCAGGTTGACGTGTCAAGCAGGAGTGTGTCTGTAGACGACGCTGTTCTTTATCTACGTTCGGAAGAGCCGTTATGTGTAACGTCATTAATGAAGTGGGGCCGTTCACGTTGCGACCAGAACGGGATCGATTTCGAATGCTCGTGCGGTCGATCATCTCACAGTAAATCTCGACTGGAGCGGCCCGGTCGATACGACAACGACTGGAAGAACTTGCAGCCCCTGATGGATTTACAGTATCAAGCCTTGTGCGATTCTCGCCTGAAC
This sequence comes from Planctomycetota bacterium, assembly GCA_963577795.1. Taxonomy (GTDB): domain Bacteria; phylum Planctomycetota; class Planctomycetia; order Pirellulales; family UBA7805; genus UBA7805. Next base: position 4,471 of record CAUZBD010000093.1, read on the forward strand.
AGCTTCGCTCGGTTGAGGTCTTCGCTCAAAAGGCAAGATACATTCTTGATTTCGCAGTCAGAGTGCAAGATGAAAATGTTAATCTTCGGCAGATAGACCGCTATTCAGATGAGCGAGTTCTTGAACAACTGACTACGGTAAAGGACATAGTCGTCGAGAACATGCGTACTTGGGAGCACAGTGGGTTCAGTGTGGATCAGTCCGTGTTTCTGCCAGCGGGCGCGATCAGGTCGGTGGTGACGACGTATCGCCAGTCGCCAGGATCTGTGACTTGGCGGCTTGCACCTTGACGATGTAAATGACGGCACACGCGCATACTGCCAACCACGTCAGCACTATAAACATCCCCATCAAGCTCATTTCAATCTGGACCAAGTCACTCGCTCCGATAGAAATTAAAAATCCCTCAGTCGTCCAGGAAATAATATGCAGAATGTAGATGCCCAAGACCAGTAGCGACCAGACTATACCGATGGACCGACCGCAGTCGTCGGGCTTCAGCCCCTTCTCTCGCATGGTGGCGGCCAATGAATCCGACACGGCCGGAAGCGACCTGAAGTTCCAGTAAACTTGAAAAAAGGGAATCAACAGAAGCCAGATCATGCCGGGCTCCATCGTGCGATGCGCGGGTGCCGCCGCATTGGCTGCATCCATAATCCGCCACAGCCCCACAGCCAAGAGTCCAACGAGCACTAACCCGACTAAGGACAGCATGCCCTGACCGATCATATCTCCGAACAAAGTCGCAGTCTCGATGAATGTCTGTCCATCCGCATTCACTAGAACGAATAACATCTGATTGTCCCCTATGTAAAAGTGATCGCCTTCTATCTTTCCTTCATAATGCGATTCAAATTGAGACTAAGTGTAACCGACCTAAGCCTGAAAACTATCCACCACAAGCATACCAAAAACACTCGCCTGTGAATTGCAGAACCCTTTCAGCCGTTTTACAGATCTTTTTGCGGTGATACGGAACTGTTTGCAAAAGTCCATGTTGCCTGTCGTCGGCAGCCTTTAGTATTTTCAAGGATCTTGCTTACGACGAGGCGGCCAGAGCGCGAAACATGAACGGAAGCACCGCGATCAATAGAACTAGGATTGTTCGCAGTTTGCCGGGAACGTACTTTCAAGGTCTCCTATTGTAGCCAAAAGTCGAATTTTGCAGCCATTCTAAGTCGGCACCTGCTGGTAACTCAATGCGCCCGCAGTTCCAATTTGTCCCAGCGCGTGAAAGCGGCATCCAGGCTCTCTTCACACTCCACCAGGCGGGCTTTCTTGGCGCTGAGAATGTTCGCTGGTTGTTTGTAGTAATCGGGATCGGCCATCAGCTTGTGAAACTCTGCAATCTCTTTTTCCAGGTTCTCAATGGTGCCTGGCAACTGTTCCAATTCCTGTTTCTGTTTGAAGCTGAGTTGTTGCTTGTCCGCAGTGGCAGATTCACGTGGTCTTCTCGTCGGCTTTTTCTTTGGCAAGGCCAAGCTCTTGCTTTCGGATTTTTGACGCAGCCAATCGTCATAACCTCCGTCGTATTCACGGACCTCGTCCTTTTCAAACACAATGGTGCTGGTCACCACATTATTTAAGAAGGTTCGATCATGGCTCACCACGAGCACGGTACCCTGGTAGTCGACGAGTCGAGCTTCAAGAAGTTCCAGCGTTTCGGCATCGAGGTCATTGGTCGGTTCGTCGAGCACAATCACATTGGCGGGCTTGGCAAATAACTTCGCCAGCAAGATCCGGTTTCGTTCTCCACCGGAGAGAAAACGGACCTCCATTCTCGCTCGTTCCGGTGCGAACAGAAAATCCTGCAGGTAACCAAGGACATGTTGCGATCTCCCATTGATCATCACCGATGAGGATCCTTCACCGACGTTATCCACGACACTTTCATGTTCGTTGAGTTGGTCTCGCAATTGATCGAAATAGGCCACTTGTAGATTGGTGCCGTGGCGGACGGAGCCTGACTGGGGCTGGAGTGTTCCAAGCACTAATCTGAGCAGGGTCGTTTTCCCGACACCGTTAAGCCCAATCACACCGATCTTGTCTCCCCGGAAAATGGTCGTTGAAAACTTATCAACGATCGATTTTTCTGGGTAGGCAAAGCTGATCTCATCGACCTCGGCCACCAGGTTGCCACTTCGCCGACCTTCCTGGATCTTGATTCGAGCCGGTCCGGTCTGTTCTCGGCGTGCATGACGATGGCTCCTCATCTTCTCCAATGCGCGAACTCGTCCTTCATTCCGTGTCCTGCGGGCCTTGACCCCCTGTCGAATCCAGTTTTCTTCTTGCTGTAATCGCTTGTCAAACAGGGCATTTTGTTTTTCCTCGGCAGCGACTACCGCTTCCTTTCGCTTGAGGAATGTGTCGTAGTCACAGGACCAGTCGAACAGGCGTCCCCGGTCAATTTCGAGAATTCGGGTTGCCAGGGATCGAAGGAAAGTACGGTCGTGGGTGACGAACAGGATTGCGCCGGGCCAGGCAGAGAGGAAGCCTTCGAGCCATGAGATCGATTCGATGTCGAGGTGGTTCGTCGGTTCGTCCAGCAGGAGCAAGTCCGGTTCTGAGACGAGTGCCCTGGCCAAGAGGACGCGGCGTTTCATTCCAGAGGAGTGGATTTCAAAATCTGCACTCAAGTCAAGTTTCATGCGCGAGGCAATCTGTTCTACCGACTGCTGTGCTTCCCACGAGGGCAGGTCGGCATCGGCATTTCCCTGCTGGATGATGGAAGCGACATTTCCTTTGAGGTCAGCTGGCAAGCTCTGTGGCAGTAGGCTGATCTTTGTGAAAGGGTCAATGACAAGTTCCCCTGAGTCAGGTTCTTCTTGTCCGACGATCAGCCGCATCAGGGTTGTCTTGCCAGATCCATTCCGTCCCAGCAAACCAATGCGTTGTTTGGCTTCGATTCGACACTCGACTTCATCGAGCAGCGGTGGGCCGTTGAAGGCAATCGACAGATCGTGCAGTTGAACGAGTGACATCGTTGTAGATTTCCGTCCGCCGGTACCATGTTAGGGGATAGAGTCAGGAGCA
>CAUZBD010000094.1:0-7486 GCA_963577795.1 Planctomycetota bacterium
GGGCTTATCTAGGTCTTCGGATCGTCATGGACCGGAAAGGGAAAAAGTAATGGCAAGTATTGTGAAACTTAGCCGAGGAAAACAACCGCCACGGGCAATTGACTTTGTTATGAACGGACAGCGAAAGCGAGTCCGTCTTGGCAAGATACTGCACGATGATGCAAGGGCGGCAAAGAGAGGGATTGAGCGACTGCTCATCTGCCAACAACATGGACTGGAACTGGATGCTGACACCGCCAAATGGCTAACTGCACTCAGTAATGAAATACACAGCCGCATAGCCAGACATGGCCTTTGTGCAGGCCGAATCCAAAAAGACGAATCTGCGGCTACATTGGCCGATTTCATAGACCGGTATATCGAAAGCCGAGCAATCGAGAAGCCCAATACCCTCCGCAACTACAAGGTGACACGGGACCATCTGGTGGGGTTCTTTGGAGAAAACAAATTGTTAGCCGCGATAAACTCGGGTGACGCCGATGATTGGCGGCAAATGCTGCTAAAACAGCGTGCCGCAGCCACTGTGAGTCGAGAGGTGAAGAGAGCCAAACAGTTCTTTCGTGCCGCAGAACGCAAGGAAATAATTGCCAAAAATCCCTTTGCTGACCTCCCCACGCCAGCACAAGTAAACACCAGCCGACAGCGACTGGTGACTAGAGAAACAATTGAAAAGGTGATAGATGCGTGTCCTGATGCAGAGTGGCGTCTGATTGTCGCCCTTGCTCGCTACGGGGGCCTGCGATGTCCCTCTGAATTACTCACCCTCAGGTGGATCGATGTCAACTGGGAGGACAGCAGGCTAACCATTAGAAGCAGTAAAACCGAACACCACCCAGGGCGAGAATCACGCACCATACCGATGTTTCCGGAAATCAGAAGGCACTTGGAGGTCACATTCGATGAGGCTGAAGAGGGAGCGGAGTATGTCATAAACCGATACCGGACCACAAACACCAACTTGCGAACCCAATTGCAGCGGATCATCAAGCGTGCTGGTGTAGAACCGTGGCCCAAGCCGTTCAATAATTTACGATCCTCTTGCGAAACAGACCTCTGTGAACGATTCCCAATACACGTCGTCACCGCTTGGCTAGGTAACACCACTGAAATTGCAATTAAGCACTACCTTCAGGTAACCAATGAGCACTTCAGGAGCGCAGCAGAAAGCGCAGCAGATTCGCAGCAGAAAGCGCAGCAGCAGGACGTCACACCAACCCGCACGGATTCGCAGGACCGCAAGGAAAGCCTAAAAAACCGGGAGCGATGCGCTCCACCGCAGGTGGGTGCGAAAACCGGCGAAGCAACAGAGCACCCCCTAGGGGAGTCGAACCCCTGTCTTCGGACTGAGAATCCGATGTCCTGGGCCACTAGACGAAGGGGGCGTGCTCAGAACCCTCGAAAAGGGCATCTGCCAGACGTTCGAGTCTAGTCAGCCCGATTCAGACATGTCAACTACCACCCCCCTGCCCCACACGCGAGCGATTTTTCTTCAGCCAGCGATTAATTTCTCCTCGCATCGCTGGTGTGATTTCCGGATTGTGTTCGCGGGCATGCAATAAAACGCGGCGGGTTATCTCAGGGGCAAAAGGACCGAGCTTTTGTCGCAGTGGCCAAAGCCGCTCAAAAATCTGAAATGCAGATTCCTGCTCGCCATCGAGAATCATAATCACATACTGGCCCGCCAAACCATACGCGTGAAATTCCGAATCTGTTGGATTCTGGCTCACGAATTGTCCAAAAATTCCGAGGGCTTCATTATGACGGTCTTGCTTGAGATACAGTTCTGCGATTTCTTTTTCTGCACGTGATCCATGCTGCCGGTCAGCAGGAAAATGGAGCACTATACTTTCCCAGGCCTCTTCCGTACCGAGCCGCTTGGCTAATTCGTACTGCGCTTCGCCACTTGCCATCCGGGGAATCTCAGTTTGTGGATCCTCCGCTCCAGCGAGGAGGAAGGGATCTTTTTCGGGAAGACCCATGGTGACCCCGAGCAACAACGCGCCCCCAATCGAGGCCCAAAAGAGAGGCGTTTTTCTGAGCGGTTTGAAAGCTTGCTCCCGGGCCATCACTGCCGAAAGTTGTTGGGTCGCCGCATTGCGAAATTCGGTGTGCTTTTCGGTGGAAGAGGTTCGGGGGGGAGCAATCGGTGGAGGAAAACCTTGCTCGGTACTCCCGGGCGAAACGTGCGCAACCGCTTCGAGTACGGCACGTCCACCGCTGAAGCGATGCTGCGGATCTTTGGCCAGCATGCGAGCGACGATCTGACAGATTTCTGGAGGAAGATCAGGACGCAACGTTTCTAATTGAGGCGGCATATCGCGAAGGTGCTGCAGCGCGACATTCATCGAGGTATCGGCCTCAAACGGAGGGCGACCAGCGAGAATCTGAAAACAAGTGACACCGAGTGAATAGATGTCGGACCGCGCATCGAGCGGTTTTCCTTCGATCTGTTCGGGACTCATGTACAGCGGTGACCCCATCGTCATTCCGTCTTCCGTGAGTCGGGGCTGCTGCCTTCCTTCAAAGGCACAGGCCAGACCAAAGTCGGCAACCTTTACTTCGCCCGCCGAAGTCAGCAGCAGATTTTCCGGCTTGATATCACGGTGAACGATCCCCGCGTCGCCGGCTCGAGCCAGTGCCGAGGCAACTTGTCCAAGGATCTTTAGGAAGGGGGCCGCATCGAGCGGACCGATCCGGGTGATCCACTGACCTAGATTTTCCCCTTCCACATACTCCTGTGCGATGTAATGGATCGAGTCGCTCTGCCCCACCTCATAAACCTGGACGATATGCGAGTGGATTAAGCGGGCTGCCGCCCTGGCCTCTCGAAGAAACCGCTCAATATCACTCTTCTCTTTTGCCAGATCCGCATTGAGAATTTTGAGTGCGACCTTCCGTTCAAGAGACACTTGTTCGGCAAGATAGACCTCGGCCATTGCCCCCCGCCCTAATTTTCGAAGCACGCGATAGTCACCAAGCGTGCGGCCAATCAGGGCATCCGATGCGGGTGATGGGTCCGAGCGATGCGCTGGATCAGGACGAGGTGGTGGATCCGGAAACGGTGGTGGATCCGGAAACGGTGGTGGAAAATCATTCGTCAACCGATGGGTTCCTTACAGCGGGACCAAGAACCGTAGATGATATTGAACACCGAGCGTATTCTATGCAAAAGGTCGCACAGCGACAGCGACCCTGGCAAATGGTGGCGTATTTTTCTTCCTCTTAAATCCGCCCACGAAGGCGGTAATACAGCAACCCCAGCCATTCATGAAAAATAACTTGATTCATGGCGGCGGCCCCCGCACTCGGAAGAAAACTGCGGGGCGTCAAATGAAGTTCGGTCGCTGTGTAGAAGCAACCTCCTCCGTATGCATCGAGTCCCAATGCACGAAAACAGCCTACGCCACGGATCAAATGCGTTCCATCGGTCACAACCAAAACTGAATGGATGCCTCTTTCCCCGAGCAGGCGTGCAGCATTGATCGCGTTCTCGTAGGTAGAGCGTGAATCGTTCTCCAGAATCACATCCGTCGCGGCCACACCCTGACTGATAAGAAAGTCGCGCATCACTTCCGCCATCACCGGACCTTTTTTGTAATCTTCCACGCGGCCACCGGTCACAACAATCGGACACGGTTTGCCCGACTTGTAAAACTCGACCGCTTTGATACATCGCCGCAGGCCACCCGTATCGAGTTCTGCTTTTTTTCTCACCGCATCCGGAGGGGCGACCCCCGAACCGAGTACCACGATTGCTCCAACGTTTGGGGACCGCTCGTAAATCGGCGGATATTGCCATTCAAGTGAACCGGCCGAAAAATAAGAAACAACCGGCAGGGAGACAAACCACAGAAAGAGGGTCGGCAGCAGAAGCGCCAGTCGGAGCGTTAAGGAACCTATTTTTCGCCGCCAGAGTATTGCCTGGACTGCTAAAAGCAGAAAAATGGTAAGCGGATACGGCCGCAAAAGACTCACGCAAAATCGATAGAGCATTGTTCCTCCGGATGCCTGGCCATCCACGGGCCTTGCCGGCCCCTTGGTTATCACCCCATACGCTCGGTCGCGGCAGCCACTAGCGTTGCTTCATCAGGAAAACTTCCGGTCTCTAACTTCGAGTACACTGCATCACCATCGAAGGTGACCTCGAAACAGCCCCCCGAGCCGGGCTCAAGGGCCAATGATGTTATCTTTTGCTTAAAAGTTTCGAGAAGTCGGCTCGCCAAACTGAGAGCTTTGGGCTCGTAATTTCACATAGAACAGTATTTGATTTGGATATTCATCGCCTTGAGTCCTCCCACTGAATTTACACTGTATCAATAACACCGTTATCAACAGACCTTACTTAACACGGAACTTATTTCCGACCTCGCTTTTTTGTTTTTTTCTTCTTGGATGTCTTCTTTTTCGTGGCTAAATTTTTTGTAGCCGACCTTTTCTTTTTAGCCGTTTTCTTTTTTATAGATGGCTTTTTCTTCTTGGTTGCTTTCTTTTTTACTGACGTTTTCTTCACTGCTTTTTTCTTCGTCTTCTTCTTTGCTTTTTTCACTGCCGACTTCTTTGCCGGTTTCTTTTTACTTTTTTTCTTTTTGCTGGCGCTTTTTGTGCTGGACGCTTTCTTTTTGGTTCCTCCCGCCGCTTTGCTAAAAGCCCGATCCCAATTGTTGGAATATTGCTGTGTCGTTCCAGATCGTAAAATGGTCATCGTAGAAAAATCCTTCGTGCTTACTTTTTTAATACATAGCGTTATTTATCTCGTCCCGCCTGATCGGCTCAACAAGAATCGATCGCGAGAATAACTTCTAATAACTTTCGATAGGCTTGGTAACCCATCCTTCCATACGGGTCAAGCGGTTGATCACTTTCTGGTTAATTTTTTATAGCGAAACCGTCGTGGTTCTTCTGGAGCAATCCCAAGTCGCTCTTTTCGCTGGGCTTCGTAGGTCTCGTAGTTCCCCTCACACCAATGCACGTAACCTTCCCCCTCGAATGCAAGAATGTGAGTCGCTAAACGATCTAAAAACCAACGGTCATGACTGACAACGACGGCACAACCAGCAAAACCTAAAATGGCTTCCTCAAGCGCTCGCAACGTGTCGACGTCCAGATCGTTTGTTGGTTCATCAAGCAGTAGCACATTGCAACCACGGCGAAGTAATTTTGCGAGGTGGACACGGTTCCTCTCACCACCCGAGAGATTGCTCACTTTTTTCTGTTGATCGGTCCCGAGAAAATGAAACCGTGCCACATAGGCCCTCGCCGGGACACTTCGTCCTCCCATTTCAAGCGTATCATGTCCTCCTGATATTTCTTCGAAGACCGTCGCTGAATCGGAGAGCGCATCGCGCGATTGGTCGACATAACCGAGTCGAACCGTGTCTCCCACATTCAACTGACCGGCATCTGGTTGCTCCTCCCCGGTGAGCAAGCGAAGTAAGGTGGTCTTTCCCGCACCGTTGGGACCGACCACGCCCACAATTCCGCCGGGAGGAAGCTTGAAATTAAGATCTTCAAACAAAACATTTTCATCGTAACTTTTCGAAAGATCTTTGGCCTCGACCACCAACTGGCCCAACCGTTCTCCGGGCGGTATTTGAATCTCCATCTCATCGGGGCGTTCTGTATAGTTCTCGCGCGACATCGACTCGTAGGCTTTGATTCTCGCTTTACTCTTTGCCTGCCGCGCTCGCGGCGTCATACGAATCCACTCCAACTCGCGATCCAACGACCGCTGATGCGCGCGTGCGGATTGCTGCTCGCGCTCGAGTCGCTTCTGCTTCTGCTCGAGCCAACTCGAATAGTTTCCCTCCCAAGGAATACCTTCACCCCGATCGAGTTCAAGGATCCAGCCTGCCACTTTATCGAGGAAATAGCGGTCATGTGTGACGGCAACGACCGTCCCTGAATACTCGGCCAAATGCCGCTCTAGCCAGGCAACACTGTCGGCGTCGAGATGATTGGTCGGTTCGTCGAGCAGCAGCAGGTCGGGACGCTCGAGCATGATTTTGCACAGCGCTACCCGTCGCCGTTCGCCTCCCGATAGTGTCTCGACAGCAGCATCCCCGGGAGGCAGATTGACGGCATCCATCGCAATCTCCAAATGACGATCGAGTTCCCAGGCATCCGCAGCATCGATCCGATCCTGAACCCGCGCCTGCTCGGCCAGGAGTTTTTCCATCTCCTCCCCTTCGAGCGGCTCTCCGAGTCGGCAATTGATTTCCTCAAACCGCTTGAGAATAGCCCGCGTTTCGGCAACGGATGCTTCCACATTCTCGCGAACATTGAGCGTCGGATCGAGTTGAGGCTCCTGGGATAGATAACCCACCGTGAATCCATCGCTCAGTGTAGCCTCGCCGTCGTACTCTCGGTCGATACCGGCCATAATCTTCAGAAGCGTACTTTTTCCCGCTCCATTGCGGCCGAGAACGCCAATTTTTGCGCCGGGATAAAAGGCGAGCCAGATATCGTTGAAAACCACCTTACGGGCATATTTTTTTGTCAGCCCGCCCATTTGATAGATATATTTTTTTCCCATTTATTCGTTCCGAGAACTCGAGCGGCCAAGGCTGCTTTTAGAATCTATGCGCACAATCGACCACCGATCGTAACTCCGCCTTTCGATAGTTTTCATTCCCATTCGATCGTGGCCGGAGGCTTTGAACTGATATCGTAGACAACACGATTTACACCTGCGACTTCGTTGATGATTCGATTGGAAATACGGGCAAGCAAGTCGTAGGGAAGATGCGTCCAGTCCGCCGTCATAAAATCTTCACTGTCGACGCACCGCACTGCAATCGCATCGTCGTAGGTACGATCATCGCCCATCACCCCCACGCTTTGTACAGGCAAAAGCACCGCAAAAGCCTGTGCTGTATCGCGATAGAGACCGGCAGACTTGATCTCGTTAACGACGATCGCGTCCGCTTTGCGAAGTGTCATGAGTTTTTCGTGGGTGATCTCGCCCAGGCAACGGACTGCAAGGCCTGGGCCCGGAAAAGGATGTCGCCAGACCAGATCTTCCTCCAGACCGAGATTCACGCCCAGTCGTCTTACCTCATCTTTAAACAAATCGCGAAGAGGCTCGATCAATTCGAAACCCAATTCTTCAGGAAGCCCGCCCACGTTGTGGTGCAGTTTGATCATCGCCGCCGGTCCATCTGGCGCTGCTCCGCTTTCAATCACATCGGGATACAACGTTCCCTGTGCGAGGAAATGGGCACCCTGGATTTGTTGTGCTTTCTCTTTAAAACATTCGATAAATTGATGTCCGATCCTGCGTCGCTTTTCCTGAGGGTCCTCGACTCCCGCCAATACCGCAAGGAACTGGTCCGCGGCGTCGACCACATGCAGGTCGGTCTTAAAATGTTCGGTAAATTCTCGACGCACCGCATCGGCTTCTCCTTCGCGGAGCAGCCCATTGTCGACCAGAATGCAAGAGAGTTGGTCGCCAACGGCTTTGGTAAGCAGCGCCGCCACCACAGCCGAA
>CAUZBD010000095.1:0-7467 GCA_963577795.1 Planctomycetota bacterium
CAGAGAAACGGGTCAAAACCTGCTGTTACAAAGTGTGCAAGATGGTTCCCGAAACACGAACCTGCACCTACAAGGTCTGCCGCATGGTTCCAGAGAAACGGGTCAAAACCTGCTGCTACAAAGTGTGCAAGATGGTTCCCGAAACGTGCACCCGACAAGTCCCCTACACCTGCTGCCGCATGGTGAAAAAGGAATGCGTCAAAATGGTACCGTACACTGTCTGCAAGCCTGTACACTATACAAAACAAGTCAAATGCAAAAAATGCGTTTGCGAACGAGTCCCTTACACAGTCACCCGCTGCGTCCCCAAAGTTGTCTGCAAACAAGTTCCGGTCAAGGTGTGCTGCCCGGTTCCCTGCCAGAGAGATTGTGGATGCGACGCTGCTCCCGAAACGTGTGATTGCGGCTAGTACGCCTTAGGGAAGTTGTCTTGCCTCTGACTACTTGTGGCCAAGGCGTACGCTAGTCATCCTGGGCGGTTCGGTTTCCCCTGAAACCGGGCCGCTTTTTTTGCGCTTTTGTAGAAACCCCGTCGCTACCTGTGTTCAAACCCGTCGCCAAGTCATAACGTAGTAAAGTTAGGCGATAGGATCCTCCGCACTCTCTTGAACGGAACACAGCGCAAAAAATGAACTTCATGACCGACGTACAAAAAATGCTCCCACGGCAGCTTTTTCTTTCTCGTATTTCGCTCGCCTTAAGCCTTGCTTTGGGCATTTTCTTTGTTTCTCTCACCGCTGGACATGCGGAGGATACGCAGAGCAAAACCAAAGATCCGCACCCCCAGTCCGGGGAAGAAGTTGCCGGAAAGAGCAAGTCTCAGGCAGCCAAAGCGAATCGACTGGTGCAAGAGACGAGCCCTTATCTCCTGATGCACGCCTACAATCCTGTCCAATGGTATCCCTGGGGTCCCGAGGCGTTTGAACATGCAAAACGTGAAAACAAACCGATCTTTCTCTCGATTGGTTACTCCAGTTGCTATTGGTGTCACGTGATGGAGAGGGAATCGTTCATGGATCCCGAAATTGCCGAGTTTCTCAACAAACATTTTGTGTGCATCAAAGTTGATCGTGAAGAAAGACCTGATGTAGACGATATCTACATGACGGCAATCCAACTGCTCACCCAACGCGGAGGGTGGCCACTCACCGTATTCATGACGCCCGAGGGCCTGCCTTTTCTCGGGGGCACCTACTTTCCGGCACGCCAAGGTGACCGAGGACCGCGCATCGGATTTTTAGAATTGATCACATCCATTGCAAAAATCTGGAAAGAGAAACCGGAACCCGTTCAAGAACAGGCGCGGCGACTCACCGCGGCGGTTGCTGAGGTAGTTCGCGAACAACAAGGAGATCGGCAAGAGACGCCTCAGCCTGCACAGGTAGCAAAAGTGCAGCAAGCAATGGGAGCGCACTTTGACGATAAGTATGGTGGTTTTGGACAGCCACCGTTCCCCGCACATCAGCCAAAATTCCCCAGCCCACCGGAACTCCTTTACCTAGCCGATCGTCTCCATCGCGAAAAAGATCGGGAAGCTGAAAAAATGCTTGTCCTCACACTCGATAAAATGGCGCAGGGTGGCATCCGCGATCATGTGGGTGGCGGATTTCACCGCTACAGTGTCGATCGATTCTGGAATATTCCGCATTTTGAGAAAATGCTTTACGACAATGGGCAGCTTGCCTCGGTCTATGCCGAAGCCTATGCGCTCACCGGAAATACAACGTATCGCCGCGTTACAGAGGAATTGCTTGATTTTATTCTGCGAGAAATGCGCGATCAGCAAGGAGGTTTTTATTCTGCTATCGATGCGGAAACCGATGCAGAAGAGGGTAAATTCTATCGCTGGGAGTTGGCCGAATTGCAAGGCCTGCTTGGCCCCGATGCATTTTCTTGGCTCGCTCCCATCTACAGCTTTTCCGACTCCCCTAATTTTGAGCATGAAGGCCATGCCTATTACGTGCCGCAACTTACCGATACGCCCCAAAAGCTGGCGACCGAGCGAGGACTCACCACAGAACAACTCGAAAAAAAAATAGCGCCCTACCGCGATCAGTTACTCGCTGCACGCTCACAAAAGAAACGGCCACTGACCGACACGAAAATCCTCACGGCATGGAACGGTCTGATGATCCGTGGTCTGGCTGATGCCGGACGGATTTTCAACGAAGATCGCTATCTCGAAGGGGCCAAACAGGGTGCAAACTTTATTTTGGGACAGTTGCAACAAGAGGACAGTCGGCTATCGAGGTCGTATCGGGAGGGTACTTCACAGCTAAACGCTTATTTAGTCGATTACGCATTTCTGGTTGATGGATTGATTGCACTACACCGCGCAACGGGAGATCCACGCTGGCTTGAAGCGGCTCGCAAGCTTACAGATAAACAGATCGAATTATTTTGGGACGATGAAGACAGTGGATTTTTCTTCACCTCAGACGATCATGAAACACTCATCGCACGCGCTAAAAAACAAACCGACAGTGTTCTGCCCTCGGGAAACGGCGTGACGGCGCTAAATCTCATTTATCTCGCCGAGCATGTGCCCAAAAGTGACTATGATGCGTATGCTGAAAAACTCGTCGGTGTCCTGGCACATGCGCTACAAGACCCTCAAGCTGCCAGGCGGATGCCGACCGCGGCCCGCGCTGTAGCCGCCTGGCTTGCCTTTTCGGGTGCCGACCGAACGAATAAAGAAAACTAATGTAGATCGGTCCGTGCTGGTAGGCTGCGGCGATTGATTGGTATCTAATAACACGAATCTGCGGTCGCGATGAATTTTTTTAGCGAGTTTGTTGTATGTCTCAATCTTACGATATTGCGATCATCGGTGGCGGTATTGTGGGCTTGGCCACCGCGTTGGCGCTCACCGAAAGACAAAACGGACGTTCCCTCTTACTGATTGAGGCCGAGGCAACATTCGCTGCCCATCAGACGGGGCACAATAGCGGTGTCATCCATTCCGGTCTCTACTACAAACCGGGGTCGAGTAAAGCTCGGAATTGTGCCGAAGGTCGCCAAGCGATGTATCGCTTTTGTAACGACTATGGCATTCCCCATGACGCTTGTGGAAAGATTGTCGTCGCGACATCCGAGGATGAAATCCCTGCGCTTGAAAATCTTTACGAACGGGGCATCGCTAATGGCCTGACGGACTTACGTCGCCTGCAGGGCGAAGAACTCAAAGAGTACGAGCCGCATGTGGCAGGCGTTGCCGGTTTGCACGTTCGGCAAACCGGTATTGTAGATTACGTGCAAGTTGCACAAAAATTTGCTCAGCTCGCTGCCGAGAGAGGCGGGGACATTCGTAAAGACCATCGACTCACCGGGGTTCAAATCGACGGCGGAGAGATCGTTCTTGAAACACAACAGGGGGTGATACGCGCCAAACATTTAATTAACTGTGCGGGTCTACAGAGTGATCGGGTGGCGCGGATGTGCGGGCAAAGACCTGCTGTAAAAATTATTCCCTTTCGCGGTGACTACTACGAATTAGTCGACTCAAAAACCGACCTTGTTAAAAATCTGATCTATCCCGTTCCCGATCCTCGCTATCCTTTCCTCGGCGTTCATTTCACGCGGATGATCGGCGGTGGGGTCGAAGCCGGACCCAACGCGGTACTCGCGCTTGCCCGGGAAGGGTATGGGAAATATTCGCTCTCGTTATCCGATACCATAGAGACTATCGGCTTTGCTGGTTTCTGGCGTCTCATCCTCCAGCACTGGAAAATGGGCCTTGGGGAAGTCGCTCGCTCGCTAAGCAAGCGGGCATTCGTTTCTTCCTTGCGACGTCTGGTTCCCGAGTTAGGCATGGCAGATGTCAAAGCGGCCGGAAGTGGTATTCGCGCTCAGGCCGTACAACACGATGGTGCCATGGTCGATGACTTCTGCATCGAACAAAGCGAACGCATGATTCACGTTCTGAATGCTCCTTCTCCAGCGGCGACCGCTTCAATCAGCATCGGAAAAACGATCGCAGAAATGGCCGATGAGCAATTTGAACTCTAATCTTTTTTGAGAATCGCTTGTCTTAGGATCATTCGCATACTGCAGCTTCATTCTTTCCGCTATGCGGATTTGGCCGGGAACCTCGGAGGAGATAAAACAAGGCAAAGAAATCATAGAACGCGTGTACCAGTATCGGAACGACCAGGTTTTCGCTCCACATCCAAATCCCGCCTAAATAAATACCTGCCAGCATACAGAGCACTGCGTAAGTCCGCGTGATGGGATGCATCACACCGAAAAGAATACTCGCTACGAACAGGGAAAATATCTGGGCAGAAGGTACGTTGAGAAACGCAAGAAAAATTGCCAGTCCCCCCTGAACAAAACCACGGAACAAAATCTCTTCGCCTACACCGGCAAGCAATGCAACCACGAAAAGCTGCCACAGTGCAAACCCTCGAAACAGAGGTACCAAGCCCTCCTGCACAACCCTGCGGATTTCCACCAAGGCATTGGCCGGGCACCTTTCGAGAAGCAGCAGAGCGAAAATCAAAGGCAGGGTACCCAGGAGACCCCAGACGAGGCTCGCCCACGTTAACTGAATGGTGGTTAGCGGCGAGTATCCGCTCAGCCAGCCCAAGCTCCAGGCAACAACTCCCAAGCCTCCCTCAAATAAACAGACTAAAATAAAGGTGCGCAATTTTTTCCTATCGTCAGATCTTTCGGAATGAAAGACTCCGTCTCCGTCACCATCTCCGCTTTACCTCACCATCGACAGACCCTGCGGACCCACTCCAAAACGTTTGTGGCGACTGTCGGAATTGTCGGACCAGACAGGAAAGCAAAACGCTGCTTTCGCGCAAAGCGTTCTCTTTTTTATCCCAACGAGCGTTTCCCCGCCGGCACCCAACTGGTTAAAATGATGAAAAATGAAAAGAAAATCTACCTCTGTCGCCACCGGAGCGTAAATTTTTCTATCCCCTACCCAGTGCGTCGCTCCCGATAATCATTAAAATACTCGAGCTCTCATTACGTCCTTCCAGATCGATTAAAACTATGGAAACTTCGGGGACCGATCGCCCGGTCAAAATATTGGAAATCGGCTGCTATCCCCCTCCATTCTGCGGGTGGGCGACGCGGTTGTATTTTGTCCGTAAGTCCCTCGAGGATGCCGGCCACTCCTGTGTACCACTCAATCTGGGCGAAAATCGCTCGGTGCCCAGCGAAGAGTATGAGTGCGTCCGCAGCGGATGGGAATATATTCGTACAATTTGTCACTATCTCCGGCGTGGCTATGTAGTGCATATGCACGCCAACGGCAGTTCGCCTAAGGGATTCATTCTTTCAGGCATTGCCTATCTGCTAAGTCTTCTTACTCTCCGCAGGCCGATGCTCACACTCCATGCGGGCACCAAACAGCTTTACTTTCCAAAGTCGCAATCTCGCTTGATGGCTCCCATCCTACGGTTGCTGTTTGCAGTTCCCAAACTTGTGATTTGCAATAATCCCGATGTGAGAAACCTAATTGTCGAATACTCGATTGATCCAAAAAAAATAGTCCCCATCATGCCGTTCAGCAAACAATATATTTCAGCCGACCCTGTCCCTCTGCCCCCGGAGGTTGAAGCATTTTTAGATTCGCACTCGCCACGGATATTTACGTATCTGGAAATGCGGCCCGAGTACGCACTCGAATCATTATTCGAGGCTGTGGCGGGACTCAGTGAAAAATATCCTAATGTCGGCGTTGTCATCGTGGGTGCAAAAGGATGCCAAGATGAACTTTTAGAAAAATTAGATGCCTTTCAACTGGCCAAGCGATGCTACATTGTGGGTACGGTAACACACGATGTTTTCTTAAGTCTTTTGCGGAGGTGCCAGGTTTACTTGCGATCGAACCGCCAGGAGGGAACAAGTTCTTCGATTCGCGAATCCATTTATTTAGGAACGCCTGTAATCGCCGACAATACGGGGGATCATCCTGAAGGTGTTATCACCTACCCCTGGGGCGATGCCGAAGCCGTTAAAAAAACGCTCATTGATTTCTTTGATACGCCGAATGACGATCGAACCATTGGAGCGGAGGCACCAGACACGGTCGCTCTCGAAGCAGACTTGCTCGTTCGCTGTGTGCTTGGACAGCCTTGGAAAAATGAGGGCTTCGGAAAACCGAGATCCTAGTCTGTCTGGAGGAGAGGCTGCCGGATTTCAATGAACCAAAGCGATTTTCCTTCCGTGGATCTCGCAGTCATCCGTTTTGACAAGGCAATCGTAGACGGAATAGATCAGCATCATGCAACCACTGCTTGAGAAAATCCGCAAACCATACAATGCCTCGCTAAGAGCTTTCGTTCGCCAGGAACGACAGTTTCCCTTTGAGTGGCACTATCACCCCGAATTCGAACTGACTTTGATCACCTCTGGAAGAGGTCGACGGTTTGTTGGGGATCACATTGCAGATTTTCGGGAAGGTGATCTTGTGCTGCTCGGACCACTCTTACCTCATACCTGGCGAAGCGGTCTCTCCAGCCCCGGGTCGAAGAATCGTCGCGCAATCGTCGTTCAATTCCTCGATAATTTTTTAGGCACTGCACTTGGAGAGTGCAAAGAATTGAGCCTTGTTCAGCAGCTACTCACCCGCTCCCGACATGGACTGCAATTTCTCGGTCGTCACCGCACCGTTGCCGCTAAAAAACTCGAAAATCTCGTGCGCCTGCGGCCCGCGCAAAAACTTGCCGAATTATTGAATATCCTTGATGAACTCTCCGTGGCAAAACAGACCCGTTCCTTGGCAAGTGAAGCCTATGCCATTCCACGCCAGCGAAGTACTTCTCCACGGATTGCTAATATTCTGGAAACAATCCATCGTGATTTCCAAAGACCACTTAGACAAAATGACCTCGCACGGGCTACCGACTTGAGTCGAGCTGCCTTCAACAGAAATTTTCGTCAAGCCACCGGCACTACGCTTATCGATTACGTCAATGACCTTCGAATCGGCCATGCTTGCAGAATGCTTGCCGAGTCTTCAAAGCCGATTACAGAAATCTGTTTTGAATCGGGTTTCACAAACCTTTCAAACTTCAATCGCTGCTTTCTTCGTCGCCGAGGCATGCCTCCTTCGAGATTTAGATCGCAGTTCCGTCGCTAGCTGTAACCAGTTCGCAAATTTCTCTCCGCCTGTTATATTGCCCTTAACACTTCAAATCAGACACTTGCTCGAAAAGGTATGCACCACGTGCTGAATCCCGAACTCTTGAAATTGCTCATCTGCCCCGAAACGGGACAGTCATTGATTTTGGCCGATGAAGATCTCCTCTCTGCGTTGAATTTAGAAATCGAACAAGGCAAGGTGTGCAACCTTGCTGGGATTAAATTAAATCAGCCTTTGGAAGAGGGGTTGATCCGTGAAGATCGTCAAATTCTCTATCCTATTCTGGATGGAATTCCTGCGCTACTCAATGACGAAGCGATTAAACTGGGCGAGTGCAATGTCTGAACAGAATATCTTCCAAAAAA
>CAUZBD010000096.1:0-7435 GCA_963577795.1 Planctomycetota bacterium
CGTTTCTTTTTTTCCACTCGACTCAAGTCCGAATCGGGAAGAAACAATCATACGTTCTCTTTCATCGAGTCCGTTAAGTAGTTGATCGATCACACTGACAACGCGATTTGAGTCACGCTCATCAACGAGTGAAATCACAGTGTCAGAACGCCCCTCTAATAACGTATTGTTTCCGGTGTTGAAACGGGCTCGTGATGTCTGATCGCGGGCGATCGCCCGCCACAGATCGCGATGAATGATTCGGGTTGCATAGGTACTGAAGCGAAAGCCGCGAGCAAAGTCGAATTTGTCAACGGCACGCAAAAGCGAAACATAACCATCACTCAGAAGATCATCGAATACGCAGTGAGGCGTGCAATACTTTTTCACAATTGAGATGACGAGGCGAATGCTGGAACGGACAATGTCATTGCGAATCCTCTCATAACGTTCCAACAGGTCGTCCATTAAATCGAGTTGCTCTTCGCTCACCGTTGAGTTATTGAGGAACATTCTCTTGTGATTGTAAAAGTATTTGAGATAGTTCATCCGGCGAAATGCAGCCTTTTCTTCTTCCACACTCATCAGACTTGCCTCGCATAGCCGTAGCAGATGCGCTGGAAGTCCGGGTCGAAGTTTCACGGTGGGCCCCTGGCCGTCTTCTTCGACTTGATCAACGCGGTGACATCCACGCCACGCGTCGGGCTTTAGCGTTTCAGGAAATTGCGTGTTCGGTACGAAAGACAACTCGCGGATGAGGATTGCTTCCATCCGCTGAATCGTCCGCTGCGGGTGTGCGGCTTGTGTCGGCCGTGCAGTCGAGGTAATGGTTTCGGCAATCATGTTCAGGGTCTCCCTTTAAAGAAACGTTCAAAACGTTCACTCCATCGTTGTATAATAAAACATTCAAAACGTTCACATTATGGCAGTAAATTTACCATTTTTTTTGTTTTAATTAATGAGGTAAGTCCTAAGGTGTTTTAAGTAAAGGATTTGTGTCATTTCATAAATTCAGGTTTAATTTCCGCGTACGACGTTTTTTGTATTTTCATCCTGGATTGTCATCGTTGGCTGTTTTCTCAAACGCAGATCTCAAACGCAGACTGGTCGTCTGGGATGGGCCGCCTAACAATTGCTGTGGGATATTTTGATGTGTGCAACACAATGCAAGGAGTAAAAGAGATATGACCGATACAGAAACACGTGATTGGCCTTCACTGGCTGCCGCACTTTATGACAAGCTCACCGGCCGAGACGCAGAGATTTCTTATGAGTTTTCGGAATTTCAACTTGATATTCCCAGTTCCACCCGTGAAGATGCTGAACATGCACGTTGGCGACTCAATGGACTGTTAAAGATAAGTACGCAAAACGGTTCACAAGCAGCGACGACATGAAGACGGTTTGTTTAGAGGTTGACCTGCAACTTGACGTTGATCATTCCAAAGTTGGGATATACGCGAAGGGTCGGGTTTTAAATCTCGCATTTGAGGATGTTGGCGGACTCTTTACTCTGCGGAGGAGTATTCGTAATCGAGTCCGCTGGTGGAGGGTCGGAGCGTGGTTTGCCGCGCACGGTCTCACGACTCGGTTCCGCATAGACGATCAATTTGTGCTCGAGTGTGGAATTCCGAGCCGCGATGGTGGTTGGAGTATCGGCGGGTTTAGTTGGCGGTTTTGGCCTGTCCGATGCATAAGCGTGCTGTGGAGACAGCGATAGTTTGCGCAGGGTTTCCTGCGCCCTTCTGGATCAATTTGACATTAGCGTTTAGGGAGGTGGAGTAATGGAACTACCAAAAAATATGAGGCAATTGCGTCTCCGCGCGGAAATTACCGTGAGGCAGGCCGCACAGGCTTCGGGTTTTTCAGATGACGCATGGTACAAGTTGGAGCGTGGCGAACGCTGGGTCGGCTCGGAGCAGCGACTGCACGACATTGCCCGCGCTCTCAGCGTTCACGCGTGGCAACTTCTGGTTCCCCAGCGATCGGCGGTCGAAACGGCAGTTTCGATGGATAACGAATCCGCGAACGCACAGCCCGGGGCCACCAACTCCGTGCAATAGACAGACTCGCAGGAGCTTGCGTCAACGCGGTTGAGGCAAGCTCTTTTTCAGAGAATCGGCGGCAACTCCGGATAGAAAGTCCGTCAAACCTTCGGCGCTACGGGCCGCCTTTTATCCGGCAATAATGGCGGCAGCCATCAAATGAGGCTGCAGGGGTTCGAACCCTGGACCTACGGATTAAAAGTCCGTTGCTCTACCAACTGAGCTACAGCCTCAAGCTGTGGTACTATAACGCCTTAAGCGGTAATTTCCAGTAGTCGCTCCAAGGATGCTTAAAGACACCTTCTGCGTCATACTGCCGAGTCGCCTGCCGCAAGTTCGGTGTTGGTTACGATGGAAAGTTGGGGCACCACGCGATGGAAAGGCCTGATGCAGGCGCCGGTTTGCCAGCAGTATTAACAAACCCCAGCAGGTTCACGCGATGCGGCTTGCCACTTTGATTGATCTTGCGGTCCAGATGCACCGAGACCGGGATTTGGATTCCGAGCGGCTCCGGGGGCGTGATGCTGTCCTAGGGGCTGCCATCCATGCCGAACGATTATCCGATACCGAAGCGGTCACCGAGTGGCTTCTGCATCGCAATCAAGTTAAACAAGATTCAAAACCGTCGGTCGGTGAACAGGCAGTGGGAATGCTCCAGATCACTCAGATCGGACTCGGTTTCAGTGGTTTGGTGCTTGGGGGCGGTGCCATGGCTTCCGCCCTGGCTTTTGATACCCATACCAATATTATTCCGTTGTGGTCGATCTTGGTCGGATTGCAGATTACCCTTTTGGGCCTTTGGCTGCTTGCCGTACTGCCGGGTCGTTGGATTTTTTGGCTTCCCGGCGCAAGTGCCGTACAGAAAGGTATTCGTTTTTTCGGACGGATACCGATGCAAATATTTTTGCAGGCTGCACGTTGGTTCTCTCCATCGATGCGCACGCATTTGCGCAGTCTGGGAGGTGAGTGGCAACGGTTTGGCGCCTTCTATGGAGATCTCACGCGTTGGCTCGGTATCCAACTAACGCAGGTTTTTGCCTTGGCGTTTAATCTGGGAATGGTTCTCACCTTCCTCGCACTCTCCTACGGGAATGATCCCACTTTCGGGTGGCGGAGCACGATGCTCTCCAGTACGCAGATGCATCAAGCCATGCAGACGATTTCCTGGCCTTGGTCTTCCTTTTGGCCCGACGCAGTACCATCGCTAGAAGTCGTTTCCTACGTCAAAGATTCCAGCATAGGCAACAACCAAATCACGCTTGATCCAGAACAGCGAATCCGGGATCTGCGGATGTGGGCAAGCCTCTGGCCATTTTTGCTGGCGTCGCTCTGTTTTTATGGTGTGCTACCAAGGATTTTGACCCTCGTCATGAGTTTGTGTCAGGTGCATCGTCATTTGAGGCTCGGCCCAAACCAGCATCTGGCAATTCGAGCGTTACTCCATCGACTCCGTCGTCCGCGGATTGTCTCGGAGTCAGATCCCCCGGGACATCGCGCAGTGACAGGTGGGCAAACGTTTTTGGTTCCGGCCAGTGACTGGCAAACGACGGCACCGCTCCCCGTATTTCAATGGGCCGGGGTCCCCCTCGGGGCAGCAGAGGTCATCGATCAACTCCGCAACGCGTTCGGCGTGGAGGTGGCATTTTGCGAACGTGTTGGTGAGTTGGACCCGAGGGAGGATGAAGCAGCCCTTACGCGACTGAAAAAGCAAACGCCTGCCGAGCGGGTGGTTGTTCTTGTCGAGGGATGGGAATCGCCCGACGCAGATTACCTTGATTTTATTTGTCGCCTGCGTCTGTGCGTTGCACCAGAGACCGAAATTTCCGTGATGCTTTATGCTCCACAGAATTTGTCGCAAGCCACCGATCCGGCCGTGGAGGATATAGAGACCGTCACCGCCGAGCAAATCTGGCGAACCTTTCTCACACAGTGTGGCGATCCCCATCTGAGCGTGAGTCGGCTGCCTTGTGTGGAACTGCCCCGGAGCGACAACGAATGAATTCACCGCTGTTTGTCGTTGTGGGCCACGTCAATCGTGGAAAGTCGAGTATCGTTTCAACGCTTGCCGCCGATGACTCTGTTGCAATCGATGCCATGCCGGGCACCACGCGCGACTGCCACCATTATCGGATGCGGATAGGCGACGCAGTTTTATTGGAGTTTGTCGACACGCCAGGATTCGAACGCCCTCGTCAGATGCTAGCCTGGCTAAAGGACCACGAGACGAATACCGCCGACCGCGGGCAGGTTGTCTGGGCATTTTTCGATCTACATCAGGAGAGCGACACGTTCCATCAGGAGTGTGCGCTGATTAAGCCAATTCTTGAGGGGGGTCTCATTCTCTACGTTGTCGACGCATCGCGACCGCCGAGTGTGAAGGAAGAGGCAGAAATGGAAATTCTCCGTTGGACCGGAAGTCCGCGGATGGCGTTGCTCAATCCGATTGGTTCCACGGATCATGCAGAAGAATGGCGGTCGGTACTCGATCAGTATTTTAATCTTGTGCGGTCCTTTGATGCGCAGCGAGCCGATTTTGGCGAGCGGATGAAATTGCTCAGTGCGTTGCGTGAAGTTAACGAAGTAAATCGGGAACCGATTGAACGAGCCATGCATGCGCTCCGCGATGACCGTCGGGCGAATCTTGAAGAGGCTGCCGAAGTGCTTGCAGAGATGCTTGCAGAAGCTCTCACCCTGACCAAACAGAAACGCCTTGCGATGGATATCGACCCACGCCCGTACCATGCTTCACTTTCTGACCGCTACTATGACCGCATTCGCGCTTTAGAGTCGCAGGCCCAGCAGCGGTTGAAGGAAATATTCGGACACCGGAGTTTAGAGGTCGAGCAGAAAAAAATCGAAAAATTGGACGACGATTTATTCAACCTTTCACTCTGGAATCATCTCGGTCTCACCTCCGCACAATTGATCACTACCGGGGCCGCGACCGGCGCAGCTGCGGGTGGTGCGATTGAATTTGCGGGCGGGGGAATATTGCTTGGTATACCACTGGTCGTCGGTGCAGCTGCGGGTGCAGCCGCTTGTTGGTGGGCCGGTCGTCGCCTACCGAGGGTCAAGGTACGGGGGATTCCGTTGGGGGGGCAAATGCTGCAAATCGGACCGATGTCGAATCGCGAATTTCCCTGGGTACTTCTCGATCGCAGTTTACTTTTATTAGATCTCGTGTCGCACCATCCGCATGCGAGCCGTCAGAGGGTGACACTCGGTTCAGGCACTTCCCGCGGACTTGTTTCCACTTTTTCGGCCTCGCTTCGCAATCGCTTCGAGCGGCTTTTTAGTCAATTGCGCAGGACCCCCGCGAGTGAGCAAAGGGAGCGGGCAAAAAGTGCGCTGGCAGATGCCTTCACCGACTATTTCGCAGAGTGCGATCTGAAAAACTCTTCGACCGTACGTTGAGAAAATAAGCCGCACCTGCCCTGGAGGCGTCCTGTTTCCGCCGGTCGAAAATTTCCCCCCGCCAGCTCACTTTTTTCGCTTGATCAAGGTGACCTGATTGCCGGTTGGATTGAATTGCACTTCATCCATGAAGGAACGCATCAGCAGCACGCCCCGCCCACTAATCTTCTCTAGATTTTCAGGATCCGTTGGATCGGGAAGCGTGGACAGGTCAAAACCTTGGCCCTGGTCGCCGATTGTGACGACGGCCTGTTCCGCCGATAGTTGGATTTCTACCTCAATCTTCCGATCTTTATAGGGTTCCTCCAAGCGACGTTGCTGTACGAGGATATCGAACTGTGCCGGATCCTGTTCCTTAACGTTCGAATCGATTTCCAGATTTCCGTGGATCATTGCATTAACCAGAGCTTCCTCAATCGCGACGCCGAAACGAATTTTCTCCGAGGCATCACAGAGACCGATCTGAGCCAGATTTTCTTGTAGGTGTCCAACCAGAGAGGTGATCAATTGCGAATCGTTGTGGATCACATACACTCTGTGAATTTGTTTAAGCTCTGCAGGGAGCGGGGGAACAGCGCGACGTGTTGAAAGGGTCAGCACATGCTGAACCGTGTTGAGTAATTCATTGTCTGCTTCCGATTTTGGCACGTAACTCGCAGCCCCACTGGCGAGCGCCTCGGCGGCCAGTTCTTGGCTGCCATGCGAGGTCATCACGACAATGGGAGTCGAACTGCACTTTTGGCGGACAGCGCGGATCAGATCCAGCCCGTCCATTTTTGGCATCTGCAAGTCGGTGAGCAGTAAGTCCGGCTTTTCGGTTTCGAATTGCACCAGGGCTTCGGCCCCGTCGGCGACACAAACCACCTGCAGATTCCGGTCCTGTTCTAGGATTGCACCGATCCGCTTCCGATCTTCGGCACCGTCGTCAGCAACCAATATCGTGGGCATGCAACTCCTCACCTAGCGCTCACGGTGAGGTGAGCATCAACGCTGATCGAGCGGGACAAAATGTCGTGCCGTCGGCCCCATATAGACCTGTCGCGGTCGACAAATCCGTTTGGTCGGTGACGCTTGCATCTCTTTCCAATGGGCAATCCACCCCGGGAGTCGTCCCATCGCAAACAACACCGTAAACATCTGGATCGGAATGCCAATCGCGCGATAAATGACTCCAGAGTAGAAGTCAACGTTCGGATAGAGCTTCTTTTCGATAAAATAGGGATCCTTCAAAGCGACTTCTTCCAGTTCCTTGGCGATATCGAAGATCGGATCCGTCCGGTCCATTTTCGCAAGCAATCGATCGCACGTTGAACGGATCAGCTTGGCCCTTGGATCGTGATTCTTATAGACGCGGTGCCCGAATCCCATGAGCCGGAACGGATTATCTTTGTCTTTTGCCATCTCTACGTATTTACCGACGTTTCCGCCATCGGCTCGAATTTTTTCGAGCATTTCCACACAGGCCTGATTGGCACCGCCGTGCAGCGGTCCCCAGAGCGCACCGATTCCTGCAGCGATCGAAGCAAAAATATTGGCGTTGGACGAACCAACCATCCGCACGGTGGAGGTACTGCAGTTCTGTTCGTGGTCCGCGTGGACGATGAGCAGCAGATTAAGTGCTTCAACAAAATCGGGATCAAGTTCGTACGGTTCAGTCGGCACCGCGAACATCATTTGGAGAAAATTCTCACAGTAGGTCAAATCATTGCGCGGATAATGGAAAGGCTGTCCAATCGATTTTTTGTAGCTGAAGGCCGCAATGGTTGGCAGCTTGGCCATCAGCCGAAGTACTGAAATCTCAACTTGCTCCGGATCGCTCGGGTCAAGCGAATCTTGGTAGAAAGTCGACAATGCACTTACGACCGAACTGAGAATCGCCATCGGATGCGCATCGCGTGGAAAGCCGTTGTAAAAGGACCGCATATCTTCATGCAGCAGTGTGTGACGGCGTAGTGTATGCCGAAAATGATCGAGTTGGGATACTGTGGGCAGTTCAC
>CAUZBD010000097.1:0-7386 GCA_963577795.1 Planctomycetota bacterium
GACGACGAATACACCGCAGGCAAGCCGGACGCCCTTCAGCCCTTACCCGGCAGGTGCGGGGCTGGATCAACCGGGCAATGCCTCGGGGGCCACTACGAACGTGCCTCCAGTCAAGCTGGCACAGTACGCAGGAAGCAAAAATGCGACTCCGTTCCTTCCTAGTACACCACTTGTTCAAACTCCCTATCCGACCCCGATCGATCTGGATGTGATGCTTGAAGAAGCACAGACCGGGCGGATTATGTTTGGTGTCGGCGTCAACTCAGATTCAGGCTTACTCGGTAACATCGTCATCGATGAGCAAAACTTCGATCTTTTCCGTTGGCCGACCGGCCTCGACGACTGGCGAAACGGACAGGCCTTTCGTGGAGCCGGCCAACAGTTTCGACTGGAAGCCCTTCCGGGCACCGAGTTGCAACGATACTCCATGAGCTTTGCCGATCCCTACCTATTCAATAGTTCCGTCAGCTTTGGTTTGAGCGCATTCTACTACGAGCGTCAGTACCTTAACTGGGATGAACGTCGCTGGGGTGCACGCGCTAGTCTCGGCTATATTTTCCCGGAGCAACCAGACCTATCGACGACGTTTTCGACGCGGTATGAAGAGATTAATATTTTAGATCCCACTGTCCCCACGCCACCGGTTTTGCAAGAAGTTGTCGGCGAAAACCAATTAATCGCTTTCCGCTGGGATATCATGCACGATACCCGAGACAATGCCTATCTCCCGTCTGAGGGACACTTGATCGAACTGGCTTTCGATCAGGCAATCGGCACCTGGGTTTATCCGAAGTTCGTAGCCGACGCCCGCCAATATTTTGTGCTGCGACAGCGACCAGATGGGTCGGGACGACATACGCTCGGTTTGGCGGGCACACTCGGCGTGACTGGAAACGACACACCCATTTACGACAACTTCTATGCTGGTGGTTTTGCCACGATACGCGGATTCTTCTTCCGTGGAGCATCTCCCAAAGTTAACGATGTGATTGTCGGTGGACAACTTGAGGTCATCACGAGTGTTGAATATCTGTTCCCACTGACCGCAAGCGACAATATATTCGGTGCATTTTTCCTCGATGCGGGAACCGTTGAGCGGAATATGTCGATTGACTGGTCGGATGTCAGGATCTCACCCGGTTTCGAATTGCGACTCAACGTTCCAGCACTCGGACCCGTGCCTCTGGCACTTGGGTTTGCTGTGCCAATCCAGCGCGCTCCGACCGATCGGATTCGCAACTTCCACTTCTTTGTCGGCGTCAGTCGCTAGGCTGGGCCAACGATTCATTTTGCATGGGTGGCATGGGCCAATGTGGTATCCAGCCCATCGGCAGCGTGACGCCGGAGATCCAACGTGCCTCCGCGGAGGCCAAAAAAGCAACGGCGGCAGCCACATCTTCGGGGAGCCCTATACCGAGTGGATGACATTTCTGAATCATTTCCCAATCTTCCGCCGTCACATTTTCCACATAGGGCGCGACCATCGGAGTACGCACAAGGGCAGGAGCAACACCCACGACCCGCACTTTTCGATCCGCATATTCGGCGGCCAGCGACTGCGTCAAACTATTCACTGCCGCCTTACTCGCACCATAGGCAGCGAGCCCTACGGTTCCAACACATCCGGTGGCTGATGAAATATTGACAATCACACCCTTCCTTTTTTCCAATCGCGGAAGCATTGCCTGACTCATCCGCAACACGCCTACAAAATTAACCTCGATAATTTCCCGCCACCGAATTTCATCCATCGAATGAAATGGGCTCGACCAGTCAACACCTGCATTGTTGACTAAGACATCGACCTCGATTTTTTTTTCGTTCATCGCGTCCCGCGCCGTGGTGGCAGCCCCGGCATCCGTCACATCGCACGCAAAATAATCGGCCGTACATCCAAGTGCCTCGAGGCGATCGAGCAACTCTCCTGGCTTTTGAAGTCCCAGTAAAACGAGTGCTGCACCCTCCTCAGCAAATCGAATCGCAATGGAGCCTCCGATGCCGTGAAGACTCGGCCCGGTAATCGCCACTGTTTTTCCGTGGAAGCGATTGCCCTGCTCGAAGGCGGTCTCAGGTTGATAACGAGTAGCCATACAAACATTACTTGAAATTTAGATGTGAGAAGCGATGGTGCTATTCTTAGAGACTCTTAGCCGACTGTCAACGACAGCCGGAAATGCCCGATACCTTGAATCGATTGAAATCCTTCTTACCCGCCTCGTTCAATCACGGACGCGAACGACAACTTTTCCAAAGTGTTGTTGACTTTTTAAATAGGTATAGGCGGCATCTACCTCCTCAAAGTTAAAAACACGATCGATGACCGGAGTCAGCTTTTCGGTCTCGACGGCACGCGCAAAATGGCCCAGTTCAGCAACCGATTCCATATAAATACCCCGCAGCGATACTTCCCGCATAATAAGCGAAAAAACACTGAGGGAACTTTCGAGCCCGTCCAGCACTCCGATCACACTAACTCGGGCACCATAGTTACACGCCTCGATCGATTTACCGAGCGAACTCCCCCCTGCCAATTCCAAAACTACATCCACTCCCACTCCGCCCGTTAAGCTTCGAACTTCTTCAGGCCAATTTTCGTTTCGATAATCGAGAGTCTCTGCAACGCCAAGCGTTTCCTTCAAACGCATGGCCTTCTGAGGACTGGAGGTGGTTTGAATCACGCGGACTCCGAGCAGCGCCGCAATCTGTGCGGCAAATATTGCAACGCCTCCCGTCCCATGAATCAGTGCCCACTGCCCAGGTTGAGCCGCTCCGTGTGTCACCAGACCTGCCCATGCAGTCAATCCAGCAACCACGAGCGTGGCTGCTTGTTCGTGCGAAGTGTTACGCGGAGCGGGAACCAGACCAGAAGCGGGATAAACCAACTCCTCAGCTAAGACGCCATCAGTTCCCTGACCGCCAACAAAGGACCGAGACCACTTCCTCTGGAGTCTTCCATCGAGCCACTCTGGAACGGGCGCGTTAATCACATGATCTCCGACGGCTACAGACTGCACGTCCCTTCCTACTTCAAGTACGATCCCCGACATATCGGAAGCCACGATGATCGGTGGATTTTGCGGCCCCCCGTACTGACCGCCCGCCACAAGCAGATCCCGGTAGTTGAGCGCCACCGCATGCACGGCCACACGGACCTGATCTGGATAGAGTCCGACAGGAACAGTTCGCTGCACGCATTGGAGCTGGGCAAGTCCTTTTCCATCGGTTGTATAGCAGCGTATGAATTTCTCTTTACTCACTCCAATACCCTGAATCGCAGTCAAAAGTCATGTCAGCAGGAGTAGCCATCCGCTCGCTGAACTGCAAGAGTTGCTGGCAACATACTGCACTGAAAGCACCTCATTGTAACTCCACTCGCGAGGTGCCGTGAGTCACCGAAAGGGTAAAACAGCGTGTTAAATTGTCATCTTGACCCCCATTCACCCTATCGCGTACTCTTTGCCCGCCCATTTTCAGCGCCCACCTGACGGCGTTCAATCAGTTCAAAATGCTGGTAAAAATATCGTTTCATTCAGGACGGCAAAAGGTGCATCCCAAAAAGTATTTCGCCATCGCATTCTTTTTTACGATGCACTGGCTTACGCAGATTGCGGTGGTTGCGGACACCCCGCCGATACCCCGCGAGCAAATTATTCTGCTCACCAACAGACAGGTCCTCCGCGGTGAAGTCGCACTCTATGGCGATCGCTATCTAATCACACAATCCAATAGCGAAATCAGACTTCCTCGGGAACGCGTGGAACGGATTTGCCTAGATCTTGGGGAGGCTTATCTGCACTTACAACATCAAATTCGATTTGGAACAGCTGGGGATCATCTCCAACTGGCGCAGTGGTGCCTCGATGAAAATCTATGCACCAAAGCACAAAGACAACTTGAGGAGGCAATGCTAAAGCGTCCGAACCACCCTCGTATTGATTTGGTTCGTCGGCAGTTAGAACTCGCCAAGACGGAACACTCGACTTCTGCTACAGAGAATCCCCACAATCAGTCCTCGTACAATGCAGAGGAATTAGAAGAGGTCTTCAAACAAATGCCTTCCGGAATGGTCGAATCGTTCACGCGGGTCATTCAGCCCTTGCTACTGAATAGTTGCAGCACGCGGGGTTGCCACGGTTCGGGAGGGGAAAATCAGTTTCTCCTGCATCGTTCCGCACGTGGACAGCAGCCATCCCGTCGGATGACACTCCGCAATCTACAGTCGGTGTTGACGTGGATTGATCGCGAAAACGTCTCCAAAAGTCCCTTGCTCCATTTTGCCGAAACACCACACTTTTCAGAGAAGAAAAAGAGTATAAAAAAATATTTTTTTGCTCCGGGATCCCTTAAAGCTCGGCGGCTAGCTGCCTGGGTAGAAAAGTTCTCTGAAAACCGATTGCACCCCATCAAGCTTGCCACCTCCGCCCCTTTGGCGACGCCCGATTCCTCTATCCGTGCGAATACGGATCGCTCCGAAGCGCTCTTCAACTGGGCTGGTCCTGCGGTACAACGAGATGCCACTTCTGTCCGTGAACGCGTCGACCGGGTGAAGCGTCCACTTAAATTCCGCCCTCGCGATCCTTTCGATGCGGAAATTTTTAACCGTCGCCACCACCCATAATTACCCTGAGCGGGAAATTGTGGCAGATCTTGACGCAGATTCAGCCTGCTGGTGGCCACTGATAGGTCCTCTCCGTACAATACCGAGACCTCTCACATCGAGGCCTAAAAATTCTATCGTGAGGGAAATTAACTTTCAAATTCGGGCTCCTGAGCTGATTGCCCGCCAATAGACCGGGGGTCAAAGATATGTCATCATGGCGGGTCGAAAATATAAAACTCTGGCAGTGCTTTTATGATCGCTCTGTTTCGATCGCTCGTTCGGGACAACGATTCGCTGTAAAACAGCTTTCCAAAACTAAATGACGGTGCGATGAAAGTAAAACTTTTTTTTGCAATGCCCTTCTTATTGGCCCTCTCTGGTTGCGGTGGTGGGAAATCTGAAACCACTCCGGAAGTGAAGCCGGAGCAAGCTTCTAATCCGGTGCTGCAGAGTACTCAAGAAAATTTAGAGAAACTCGTAAATCCTGAACCGATTCTGGCGCTTAGCCAAGTTGGTGCCGTCAACAATACTCCTCAATTTATCCGTGCTCAAAAAGTAGCGCTGCCTTTTCCAAATGGTCGCCCCCACCGTGAACTAACGATCCATTTATATCGAAATGGTCCCAACCGTTTTCACGGACCTTATAAGGAGTGGTATCCCGACGGCACGCTTTGGAAAGAAGGCCTTTACGAGGAAAATAATCGGGTAGGGGAATGGAAGTGGTATGCAGAAAACGGCGAATTGGCAAAGCATGCATTTTATAATCAAATGGGTGAAGCTGATGGCTCCTGGGCCTATTTTCACGATGATGGAACGAAACGAAGGATTGAGAGTTTCAAGGATGGGAAAAGGCACGGTCTGACCGATTACTACAGTAACGATGGTACACAACTCCTTGAAAATTTTTCGTTCAAGGACGACCAATTGGATGGCGAGGTTATTCGTTGGTTTCCGCTGAAAGAAAATCAGACCGAACCCCTGAGGCAGAACCACTCAACCTACTTGAAGGGCAAAAGACACGGGGTGGCGACCGAATGGTATGAAGATGGCCAGATCCGTAATAAAGTAGAATTTAAGAATGGAAATCGACATGGTCGCACACAGCGATGGGATACCGATGGCAACATAGAACTCGACCTGCTGTTTGAGGGCGGTGAGCCCGTTGATCCGGGTGCAATCTTAAACGAAGAGAGTGATACGACCCAACCCGCGGTCGATGAAGATGGTGAAAGCCAATCATCGGACACCCCCCCGAACGGTGGTCCTGCGTCGACAAAAGCAAAGCCCTAAGAAGCGAGCAAACACGATTTTTGGCTCATAGCCACCGAGATAATTTATGGAAAATCCCTCCCCTCAGCGACAGCCTTCCGCACCACCATCGCGGCCATTGCCTACTGCAACCATGGTTATTTTCTTGTGTGTTGCAGCACTTGCCGTGGTGACCTTCTTTACGATGCAAGGTCCAAAGCGCGAAGAAATTCCCTACAACGACTTCTGGACACAACTCCAGGCGGGCAATATTGCGGAAGTTGAAATTGACAATCAACGCGTTGTCGGAAAATTTAAAAAAGCGATGAAGGATGAGGAGACTGAATTTTTTACAACCGTACTCACTCCGTTCGCAAGTGAAGATCTAGACAAGGAATTGCGAAAGCAGGGTGTTGTCATTCGTTCGATAGCGCCGCAGGACAGTACTTTCCTGCTAATGTTCGTCTATCTTTTTGTAACTGTCTTACTCTTTGTTGTCATTTGGATAATGTTTCGTAGGGCACGGGACCAATTCATGGGTGGTGGAGGGCTCCTCTCGGGCTTTACGAAAAGTAATGCCCAGAAATACGAAGGCGACAAACAAGCCATTACCTTTAAGGACGTGGCTGGTTTGGAAGGAGTCAAACAAGATCTGCAGGAAGTTATCGAATTTCTTGAAAATCCGGAAAAGTTCCAACGACTCGGCGGTCGCTTACCGAAGGGTGTCTTGCTCAACGGACCACCAGGAACAGGAAAAACGTTGCTTGCCCGAGCCGTTGCTGGCGAGGCAGGTGTCCCCTTCTTTTCCATAAACGGCTCTGAATTCATCCAGATGTTTGTTGGGGTGGGTGCAAGTCGTGTACGTGACTTGTTTAAAACCGCCAAAGAAGCCGAGCCCGCCATCCTTTTCATTGATGAGATTGATGCCATTGGTCGCCATCGAGGAGCAGGACTCGGCGGAGGACACGACGAACGGGAACAGACGCTCAACCAGATTCTTAGTGAGATGGACGGTTTTGAACCCAACGAATCGGTTATCGTCATGGCAGCCACCAACCGTCCCGATGTGCTCGATCCGGCTCTGCTTCGGCCAGGACGTTTTGATCGCCATGTCACTGTCGACCGACCTACGCAAAAAGGCCGCGTGGAAATCTTTGGGGTACACGTTCGCGATGTGCCATTGGCAGACAATGTCGACTTAAAGAAACTTGCTGCGGGTTCAATTGGACTTACAGGAGCCGACATTCGTAATTTGGTGAACGAAGCCGCACTCTGGGCAACCCGTCACGACAAAGACAGCGTGGAAATGGCTGACTTTGAATATGCCCGTGACAAGATCCTTATGGGTGCAAAACGCGAGGAGGTCCTCTCTGAAAAAGAGAAGGAAATGACTGCCTATCACGAGGCAGGTCATGCCTTGCTGGCGTGGTTATTACCGGGGTGCGATCGC
This sequence comes from Planctomycetota bacterium, assembly GCA_963577795.1. GTDB lineage: Bacteria > Planctomycetota > Planctomycetia > Pirellulales > UBA7805 > UBA7805. Next base: position 7,299 of record CAUZBD010000097.1, read on the forward strand.
CTTCATAAGGTCACTATCGTTCCTCGCGGACGCGCTCTGGGCGTCACGCAACTTTTGCCCGAAGAAGACCGACTCAATATTTCCGAAC
>CAUZBD010000098.1:0-7353 GCA_963577795.1 Planctomycetota bacterium
TCCGCGTCGGGGAGCGGGCATGACACGCAGTTGTTCAAAAGCTCCTACTGCCGCTGCGACAACATCCGGCACCTGTTCCCCAGTTGCCATCTGAATCGTACCAAGGTTGGATCGATCAATGGGGCTTGCTACGGTCAGCAGGTCACCAGCGCCAGCAGTCCAGGTTGTTCCCGTAGCGATCGCGTGAAAGTTACCGGAAATCCCGAAAGGTTCAAGCAGCGAACTATTCATCTCAATACCTTAGCGCTCATTAAGAAACTAAAGAGCAAAAAAAGAAAGTTATGCGTTAACGTTAGCGAGCGAATGATTATGAGAACTAGAAGCCTCGCTAATATCCGACACATATAACTTTCCGAACCGGTTGTTCATGAAATCGTCAAATGCAACTTGCTCCTGGCGAAGAAAACCCGTATCGGGGAGTTTGCCGGAAACGAATAAATCAAGTACAGCACAGACTCCAGCGGCTGTGGTGATTTGAATCGCACTCCAGTTCTCGCCATCGATATATTGATGATAGATCTTCCGCGCATCGGTTATCTGTACAAATTGCTCGTTCTGCCATCCGGTTACCGTGCAGAACGTTACGACAACGTCTTGAAATGTAATTGGTAATGCATGCTCGAGAATGTTCTTGAAAAGATCTCGTCGTTGGCCTAAATCCAATTCCCGGACGAGTAAAACCGCGAGATCGCGGTGTCCCATATAGCGGATTGTTTTATAATTGAGTTCTCGTACACTTCCGTCGAGGGTCTGGCAGAGAGTGCCGAGGCCACCGCTTGTATTGAAGGCCTCATAGCGAACTCCATCGAGTGAAAACTGTTCGAGTCCTTCGAGCGCAAGAACCTCAATGGGTTTTCCATCATGGATTGCTTCGCAAGGATTACAGTATTCATTGATTAGGCCATCGGTCGACCAGGTGAGGTTATATTTCAATTGGCCAGTAGGAAATTTAGAAAGTGCCCCTACACGCATGCGTACCGCATCAATTTTATCGAAGCGATTGCATAAATGGTTTGCGACAATAGAAATAAATCCGGGAGCTAACCCGCACTGGGGCATAAACACCTGACCGGGTTGCGCTGATTCGGAGCATTCGCGAACTTTGCGGGTTGTTTCAACGTCTTCAGTAAGATCAAAATAACTAATGCCCGCCTTAAGTGCCGTTTGTGCCACCAGCGGATTGTAAAAATAGCTAAGTGCGGAAATAACGGCATCGCATCCTTGCATTGCATCAGCAAGTTGGGCCGCATCTTCAGCGTTGATTGTCCGCGTTTTAACGCTGGTCCACCCCTCGAGTCGACTGAGTGCTGCCTTGTTCGTATCGGCGACTACCATTTCGTAATCACCGGTATCAGCGAGCAACCGAGTGATCATTCGACCTATCTTGCCGGCACCTAACAATAAAACGCGATACATTGTGTATTTTCCTTGTTATCAAATCACGCGGGACCATATCTCTGCGCATTCTACCTGAGAGTCTGGGGTTCTGCGAGATACTGTTCAGTCGCGCCAAACAGGGATTTTGCCGATGCACGCTGTCCGAAAAAGGGGTCCCCTGGTGATTTCAATTACAAACAATAACAAACGGGTTAAAAGTGCTTAATTGTTCTATTTGCCCAAAAATATGGCGGGGGGTGCAAAAAACTTGACAGCCATGAATGCAACGGTATATACAACCGGTAGGAGAGTTAGCTCGCACTGTTTCGTCTTATCTTTTACGCGTTCTTTCTCCCCTGCGTGACTCAAATTTAGTTAGGAGTCACCGCCGGAACACTGGAAGGGCCGTTTCTATGCCCTCGTCTGGGTATGGGAGCTGATGGAATCCGCGTTGTTTTCGCATTCGTCGATTACGGCGCTATACCGTATTATCTCATCAAACGGGGAGGCCGTCATGTTAGTAATTAGCAGAAGGCAAGGAGAGTCAGTTTGGATCGGCGATCAAATCAATATTATTGTGTGCACCATGCGTGGAAAACGGGTCAGCCTCGGAATAGCTGCTCCGCGCCATATCTCGGTCGTTCGGGATGAATTAAGGCAGGCCGATATCGAAAAGGCGTTGGCCGCATCAGGAATTGCGGATGCAACGCAATTAGAGATTTCTCAGACAGACATGCTTCGGTAACGATTCGCTGTTTACGTATCGCGTTTATCTCGGATAGCCCGTGAGGGGTTGGAAGGTGCGTATCCCTCACGGGCTCGTTCCGGGTCGCTTGGGAGGGCTGTTTTGGAACCATAGTGCGTAATTCCCGCATTATTTGTATTTTCGATTCCCATCTGCTTTGCAGAAAATGACTTCTCGGTTAACGTCTATGGAGAGGGCATGAGGAATATTGGGCGATTCGGCAATCAGCATCGGTCCCGCCAGAGACCGCAGCAGAAATGCGCAGAAATGCGATTGTTGAATAATTAATTCGCCCTGAGGAGATGGCGATGGTTTTCTTTCGCGGCGCCCGGATTCTACCGGCGTGTTTGGTGCTGTTCGTTTTCATCCCTGCTGTTTACGCAGAGGTTGGAAACGCATCCATTGGCCACACGCCTTCAATATTAAGTGTCTCCTATGCGGTTAGCCAAGATGTGGCAAACCTATCCTTCGCGCAAGAAACAGTCGCGCTACAAACAGAGACACCTCGCGTGAGGCACGTAGCGGTCCCTGAACCGTACTCTTACGTTTTAGCGACTTTCGGAGTGTTCGGGGTCCTTGCAATGGGAACGTTCTTTCGGAAACGGAAGAAAAAAAATCAACTTACTGGGAACCGCTCGCGTCACTCGGCAAAGTCCAACTTTAATGGACGCGCAACTTATCGTTAACCGATTCGCTCATTATTAGAACGATTGTTGTAGCCCGCCCCAGTGGGCAAGCTGCCATACGGCGTAGAGAAATACCGCCAAGCATATACCGCCGATAATATGCGCAACTACACCTTTTGCCCTGAGCCAACTTTTTAGAAGCCTACCCGTTAGGGGAACCAAACAGAAACCCATGGCCGATACGGCAATTATGGCGGTTACCAATTGCACGGTGGGCTTGCTCGCACCCGGAATCCAACGGGGAATAACATGCACCAAAACCAGAGTTAAGGGATACAGCGTGGCCAAAACGATTAAGTTCATTTTCCATTTAGGAATAGCAGACTCTGTAGGCAGACTTACTTGTGATTCGGGAAACCAGGCTGTGAAACTGCCGAGTTCATTTGGATAGTCGACTTGAAAGCAATCGCCAAATCTTGCATCAAATGCGGTCATCAGAGTTTTGCGTTCATCAGATTCTAGCCAGCGAACCAGATGATTTGTAGTGTCAAAAGAATGAATTGCTCCGAATGTTATTTTGCCTGACTGCTCGCAGGGTAACTGACGGATGATCGATTGAATGTGGCCGGGGAATGTGCTGGCCGCCTGCACGAAATCTGCTTGCGCTGCCTGCACAGGATCTCCGAGGTGCTCTTCGACCACCAAATGGACAATAAAGTCTACCGGTCCGTATGAACGATGTTTTTGGCTGCTAGCCATCGTATTGTTTTCAGGAAAAAATAAACTAGCCGTATAATTCGACCAAAAAACTTGTCCGATTCATTAGTTAAATGGCAATTAGATTTTAGGAGTGAATAATCAATGCACGGGTCCTGTTCAAAAATCAACCCCGCCCACTGTAAATGACTGGGCGCATTTCGCGGATAAGGGCAAGAGTGGATTAGCAAACAATTGGTGTCGAATCGGCGACTGTTGTACATGGGCGGGAAGAAAATCTTAGGGCGTTTTTCTTGACTCGTCGCGTCTGCCACATATAGGCGAGTGTCGACCGGCACCAATTGTTTGTGATATCCCCATCTTTATTTTTATACCAGCTTGCAGCGTATCCGTTCCAAACTTTCTTTTGCAAATAATGCTGTAGCTGATCATCGAAGTCGTTTGTGGCTTCGTCGGTTACCTCAAAGCAATCTGCGTCTAACTGCTTGGTGGCTTTGATGCACTTTAGGAAATATTGAACCTGGCACTCAACCATGAAGATTATTGAGTTATGTCCAAGATTTGTATTCGGGCCGTAGAGCATGCAGAAATTGGGGAATCCGGGCGTGAGCATTCCTAAATAGGTTTTTGGTCTTCGCGACCATCTCTCACTCAGGCACGCACCATGTTTACCTACTACCTCAATCGGAAAGAGGAAGCGATTCGTTTCAAAGCCGGTCGACATAACAATAGCATCGAGTGGGATCTCACGCGATGCTGTGCTGATGCCTGCTTCGGTTATCTGACCTATAGGCTCGGTAATTAACTCAACATTTTCATGATGCAGACATTCCAGGTAGTTATTGGACAGGAGGACGCGTTTGCATCCAGCGGGGAAGGAAGGAATTAAATCATTCGCCAAGGCATGGGGGGCTTTTTTTTTCATCCGGTATCGACTCCAGGCGGTAAAGCCCTTGTTGAGGATGCTCCGTCGGTTGTAGCAGAGAATGCGGGCCTCAAAAAAAAGATACATCATTAGCCTTTGAAAGCGCGCCGCAAAAGGCATATATCGATTCGCAAATTGCCAGATGCTACCGTACCGATGGTCGTGACGGTGCAAAATCCAATTAGGAGATCGTTGAAAGATTTTGACGGAGTTTGCTTTTTTTGATAACTCGGGGACAATCTGAACAGCGCTGGCGCCATTTCCAACGACACCGATCGTCTTTCCCTGGGGATCAAAATCAGGCTCCCAACGTGCAGAGTGAAACAGAGGGCCATCGAAAGTCTCGATCCCTGCAATAGAGGGAATGCTCGGCCGGCTCAATTGTCCCACCGCAGTGACAAAATAGTCACAGGATATCTGCGCACCTGTAGCTGTCGTAATCAGCCATCGCTTTAACAAGTCATCCCAATGCGCTGAAGCTATGGACACGCCAAAGTGGATATGTTGTTTTAGAGAAAAGCGTTCGATGCAATTCTTGAAATACTGTAATATTTCAGCTTGTGGAGCGTATTTTCTTGTCCAACCGCGGTTGAGTGCGAATGAAAATGAGTAAAGCATCGAAGGCACGTCACAGCCACAACCTGGATAGGTGTTATCCAGCCAGGTGCCACCCACGTCACTTGATTGTTCTAGAACAAGAAAATCTTTGATTCCCTGCTTAACCATTTGCGCAGCGAGGCAGATGCCGCTGATACCGGCGCCTCCAACTAAAACCGTACAGTGTTCGGGCAAGTCGACCGGTTGCACATTAGCGGATTTATCATGCACCATACTTTAGTACCAATGAAAACTACGTAAGCTACGCGAAGTAATGATTATACGCGGTGCCCCTGAACAAGCTAACACCGATATTCTCTCGACAATCCCAGTTGGGATTTCAGAACACGTTAAAATCCCTATAACCATAGATGGTCTTATTGAAAACGGCGATATTAACCCTTAAAAGGTGTTTACATCTTCCATGGCAGACGCATCTAAAACCCCGGTCGTCGCTTCTAAAAGTTCTCGTCTTGTATCGCTCGATTGCTATCGAGGGATGGTGATGTTGTTGATGGTACTTTCAAGTTGGCGGTGGCTGACACCAATTATTACCGCTCACCCAGACAGTCTGTTTTTGCAATGGCTACATCGCCAATTGCAGCATCTCGAGTGGGCCGGATGCACAATATGGGATATGATTCAACCAAGCTTTATGTTTATGGTAGGCGTTTCCCTTGCGTTTTCTTATCGCAAACGGTTTGAAGCTGGTGACACACAGAAAGCCATGCTCCTGCACGCATTCAAGCGGGCCATTATCCTCATCCTACTTGGCGTCTTTTTACGCAGCATGGCTTTTAAAGGTACCTATTGGACGTTTGAAGATGTATTAACGCAGATCGGTCTCGGTTATGTCCCGTTATTCCTGCTTGCGGGAATAACGATGAAATGGCAACTCATCTCGCTTTTTAGTATTCTCCTAGGCTATTGGGCACTGTTTGCACTCTGGCCCCTTCCGGTGCCTGATTACGATTATGCTGCCGTTCATGCCGACAGCATGGGCGTGCGGTTCAGCGGTTTTGCAGCGCACTGGGATAAAAATGCCAACCCTGCTCATTATTTTGACAGGTGGTTTTTAAATCTCTTTCCTAGGCCGATACGCAACGATGGTGTGGACATAGGCCCGTTTCACCATCATGGGGGCGGTTATCATACGCTGAGTTTTATCCCCTCGCTCGGGACCATGCTAATGGGGTTATTGGCCGGCGGATTATTGCGTAGCGCGAAGCGTCCAAGAACGAAAGAAATCATCCTGATCAGCGCGTCTGCGGTTTCAATATTAGTTGCGATGGGACTCGATTATCTCGGAGTATCACCCATTATTAAGAGAATATGGACGCCCGGGTGGGTCCTTTTCAGCGGTGGATGGTGTTTCTGTGTCCTAGCGGTTTTATATGGAATCATTGATCTTGCGGGATGGAAAAAATGGGCATTTCCTATTGTTGTGGTCGGAGTCAACCCGATTACTTTTTACATCATGAGTTGGACCCTCGTGGATGTCGTCAATTTAAATCTTAACCGCCATTTAGGCGCCACATTTTTTAAAACAATCGCGGGAGCTACGTATGGACCGCTTCTAGGAACGCTATGCACTGCCTCGATTCTCTGGCTCATTGTCTATTGGATGTATCGGCGAAAGGTCTATGTCCGCATCTAGGAAAATGCCTGTGACACTTTATGTATCATCTCCCCAGTTATTATGACATTCTGAATACTCCTGGCACCGCTGACGACATCACGCTGTACGAACGTATCGCTAGGCGATTCAACGTGACTGCCAATAACTGGCTCGAACCTGGTTGTGGTACAGGCAGACATCTCCGCGTGCTCTCCCACCGTGGCTACAGTGTATGGGGATACGACAGTGACGCGGAGATGCTTGCTTACGCGAGTCGATCGTTAAAAAAACGCGGCTTAACGGCTCGGTTATATCGAGCGAGTATGGATAAATTTATAGAGCCGATCCAGCGCGTTGCATTCGATGTTGCAATAAATCCACACAGCACGATCCGGCATTTGGATTCCGAGCGGAACATTCTTGCGCATCTCAATCAGATTGCGGCATGCCTTAGGCCGGATGGCCTTTACATTGTCGGTCTTAGCCTTTCGCGTTATGGGAGAGACAGAAAGCAAACAGACCTTTGGCATGCCGCACGCGGACGCGTACACGTTCGCCAGGACATAACCTATACGCCGCCCACTCAGCGCAAGCGCGTAGAGTATGTCGATAGTCGCCTGACGATCACCCGGCCGTCTAGAGTAGAAATTCATAAAGATGGATATCGCCTTCGCACCTACGATACCCGGCAGTGGGAGCGCACGGTTCATCGATCGATGTTAAAAACAGTGGCGATTCTTGACGAGCA
>CAUZBD010000099.1:0-7345 GCA_963577795.1 Planctomycetota bacterium
TAACTGACTTTTGGATTTGGATGAGAAGACGCATGGTAGCAAAAAACAAAGAAATTGATCTGGTCGGTCAACGCGTCGCGGCCATTTACGGTAAAGCCGTTTTCGATGCTGCTGGTTCTTCAGGAAATCGAGCGGAAGTGATCGAACAACTTGATTCCCTTGTCGCCGACGTCTTGGACCAATCGCCAGCGCTCGACGACTTGTTGGCAAACCCGATGATCGCTGCCGAACACAAACTTGGCTTGATCAATGCGATCTTTTCTGGGCGGGCCCTGCCTGTTGTACTCAGCTTTCTTCAAGCGGTGGCGAAGAACGAACGCCTTAGCCACCTGCGCTCGATCATCGACTATATTCATCAGTTGGAAAATGAAGAAAACAAGGTACGTCAGGTGGGTGTGACAACCGCCCTACCCTTGAACCCCGAATTAGAGCAACGCTTGAGCGAATCGACCGGGACGCTCCTCGGTTGCCGTGTCGAATTAGAAACAGACGTCGATCCGTCTATGATCGGAGGCGTTATCCTCCGCATCGGCGATACCGTCTACGATGGCTCTGTGGTGGCACGACTCGAGCGACTTCGGAAAAAAATGAGCCAAAGAGTTGTTGAAGCAATCGAAAACAATCACGATAATTTTGAAAAATAAAATGCTGCCCGAGAGTGGCGGCAAATTGAATTATTAACCACCCCACGGACCACGAATAAAAATTTCCGGTAACGAAACATGAAATTTAAAGCTGATGAAATCGCCTCGGTAATCCAAAAAGAAATTGAAGGGTTTGAGGCACAGATTGATGTTCGAGAGGTTGGTCAGGTACTCCAGGTCGGCGATGGCATTGCCCGCGTCTACGGTTTGTCAGGAGTGATGGCTGGTGAAATGGTCGAATTCCCTGGCGGGATTATCGGTCTTGCCTTCAATCTCGAAGAGGACTCGGTGGGCATCATTATTTTGGGAGATTATTTATCGATCAGCCAAGGGGATGAGGTGAAAAGCCTCGGCAAACTGCTTTCCGTTCCCGTGGGCGATGCTACCTTGGGACGCGTGGTGGATCCGCTCGGCAATCCGCTCGATGGGAAAGGACCAATCAACTCAAGTGAAACTCGACCGGTGGAGATTATTGCTCCAGGCGTCTCGGAACGTCAGCCTGTGTGTGAGCCGATGCAAACGGGCATCAAGGCAGTCGATGCAATGACACCGATCGGTCGGGGGCAACGGGAACTGATTATTGGCGACCGCAAAACTGGCAAAACCGCGATTGCGGTGGATACGATCCTCAATCAGAAAAATACGGGCGTGAAGTGCTTCTACGTAGCAGTCGGCCAAAAAGACTCTTCCGTTGCCCAGGTGATTGAAATCCTTCGTGAAAATGGGGCAATGGACTATACCACGGTCATCGTTTCCGGCGCCAGCACACCGGCCTCGCTCCAATACCTGGCCCCTTACTCAGGAACCGCAATGGCCGAACACTTCATGTTTGGTGGTGGGCACGCCTTGGCCGTTTACGATGATCTCTCCAAGCAGGCTCAGGCATACCGCGAACTTTCGCTTTTGATGCGTCGTCCGCCAGGTCGTGAGGCCTATCCAGGTGACGTTTTCTATTGTCATAGTCGCCTGCTTGAGCGATCGAGTAAGCTGTCGGATGCCCTTGGTGGAGGATCGCTCACTTCGCTGCCAATTATCGAAACGCTGGAGGGAGAGGTTTCTGCCTACATTCCCACCAATGTTATCTCGATTACTGATGGTCAGATTTATTTGCAACCTGATCTCTTTTTTTCCGGACAGCGACCGGCGATGAATGCGGGGATTTCGGTCTCTCGCGTCGGTGGAGCCGCACAAGTCAAGGCTATGAAAAAGGTCGCCGGTGGTTTGCGTCTCGACCTAGCCGCGTTTCGTGAATTGGAGGCATTTTCCCAACTCGGTACTGATCTGGACGCATCGACCCAGTCGCAACTCGATCGCGGCTACCGGATGGTGGAATTGCTCAAGCAGGGCCAATACAAACCGATGAACGTGGTCGATCAAATCTTGAGCATTTATGCTGGAACGCGTGGACATTTGGATGCGATCCCCATTGAGCAGGTTGCACAATGGGAGGAGGAGTTCCTCCAATTCATCCGTGAACAGAAAAACGAAATCTGGACGAAGTTGGAACAGACCGGTGCGTTGGACGAAGAGACCGATGAAGCTATCAAAATCGCGATCGGTGAATTTCAGCGCCAATACGATGGGCGACGACGAGACGAAAAAGCGGCTAATTGAAGGTAGCGGCAGCCGCGGTCAAGACACGAGAAAGTAACAAGGTACGGGTAGCGTTAGGACAATCGCATGGCAAATGCCAGGGCACTTGATAAACGTCGTAAGTCGATCAAAAACATCCGCAAAATCACGCGGACCATGGAATTGATTGCCACGGCCCGCTTCAAGCAGGCGATGGACCGAGCGAGCGCCGCCACAGCCTACACGGACCGGATTACAGGATTGGTTGCGAACCTCGCGAACACGGGTATGGAATTGAGTCATCCTCTGCTCGAATCACACGATGAACAAAATTTTGCCCTCCAACTTGTGTTGACCTCGAATCGTGGGCTCTGTGGAGGCTACAACGGAAATGTCCTTCGCACGGCTGGTGAAACGCGGCAGCAATTGACAGAGCAATTTCCAGCAGTCCAACTTGAAGTATCCGGAAAACGTGGGGTCACTTACTTCGAACATCGAAAAATTCCCATGGAGGGAACGTTCTTGCAGTTCGAAGATAAACCAAAATATGAAGAGGTCGAGCAGATTGCCGACCGCTATCTCGAGGCATATGCGACAGGGGCGATTGATCGATTGGATGTTTGCTACACCAAATTTGTAAGCATTGCCCGTCAAGAGGCAACTGTCGAAACCCTTCTCCCTTTGGGTACGCTGGTCGACGCCCGCAATGCCAAAGCCGGCACAGAAGAATCGATGGTGGCGGGTGGCAAAAAAACGATTGAGTTCCTGCCTTCCGCAGAAGCCATTTTAGAAGAAGTCGTTCCCATGAGCTTTAAGGTGAAACTCTTTAAGTGTTTCCTCGACGCAGCCGTGAGCGAGCAAGTAGCGAGAATGGTAGCAATGAAATCGGCCGCCGAAAACGCCGATGAACTGATCCGCGAGCTATCGATGACTTACAACCGCGCCCGTCAGGGCCAGATCACGGGTGAACTGCTCGAAGTCATGGGTGGTGTCGAAGCTTTGAAAAACTAAAACCCCTAAAGTGGGTGTATTCAAGATTTTGAGAGGTAAAACGTAATGGCGACTGCAATGGAAACTGGACAAAACATTGGCCACATCACGCAAGTGATCGGCTCAACATTCGATGTCGAATTCTCCGAACAACATCTACCGGCTATTTACAATGCGGTGAAGATAAAATCGACGCATAAGGGAATCGACCTAAACCTGAGTGGTGAAGTACAGCAGCATCTTGGTGGTGGACGGGTGCGATGCGTTGCGCTGGGAAGCACCGATGGTATGATGCGTGGGCAGGAGTGTATCGACACGGGGGATCCTGTTTCGGTTCCAGTCGGCGAAGCTACCCTTGGACGCGTTTTCAATCTATTGGGGGATCCGGTCGATGGGCGTGGATCTATTGAGACGCAAGAACGATGGCCCATTCATCGTCCGGCACCTGCGATCAACGAACTTTCAACCAGTACGGAGTTATTTGAAACCGGCATCAAAGTGATCGACCTTTTGACACCCTTTGTTCGTGGTGGAAAAGCCGGACTCTTTGGAGGGGCTGGTCTCGGAAAAACCGTTATCCTCACCGAACTCATTGCACGAATCGCCAGCTCGCACGGTGGTTACTCGGTGTTTGCTGGGGTGGGTGAGCGCACCAGAGAGGGAACCGATCTCTGGCTTGAAATGCAGGAGACCGAGATCGGGCAGACGGGTCGTAAAGTAATCGAACAGACCTGTATGGTTTTCGGTCAAATGAACGAACCGCCGGGAGCCCGCCTCCGGGTTGCGTTGAGTGCCCTCACCATGGCCGAATATTTCCGTGATACAACAGGAAAAGATACGCTCTTGTTTATTGATAACATTTTCCGCTTCTCGCAGGCCGGTAGCGAGGTCTCGGCCCTGTTGGGACGGATGCCATCGGCCGTCGGTTATCAACCAACACTGGCAACCGAGATGGGCGCCTTGCAAGAACGGATTGCATCGACAAATAAGGGAGCCATCACATCGGTGCAGGCGGTTTACGTACCGGCCGATGATCCGACAGACCCCGCACCGGCGACCGCTTTTGGGCAGTTGGATGCGTTCCTCTATTTGGAGCGATCCATCTCTGAAAAAGGTATTTATCCGGCGGTCGACCCGCTGGCGTCTTCGAGTCGGATTTTGGATCCCCAGTATGTGGGTGATCGACATTATCGGATTGCCCGTCGTGTGCAGACTATTCTGCAGCGTTACCGGGAGTTGCAAGATATTATTGCAATCCTGGGTGTCGATGAACTGAACGAGGAAGATCGGCAGGTTGTACACCGTGCCCGTCGAATTGAGCGGTTTCTCTCTCAGCCATTTTTGGTGGCTGAAGTCTTTACGGGCAAGCCGGGAGAAATTACGTCGCTTGATGATACGATCCGCAGTTTTGAAGAGATCTGTGACGGCAAGTGGGATCACCTCCCGGAACAGGCTTTCATGTATGTTGGCCCGGTGGAGCAGGCTGAGGAACAAGCTAAAAAGATGGAAGCAAGCGTCTAGGAGCAAAATATGGCCACCAGTCATCTGGAAGATGGAGTCGACGTCACCAGCGGCGCCCGCGTGCTGGAGTGTGTTGTGGTAACGCCTGAGGAAACCACACTTCAGACGCCTGCGCAGTTCATCGCACTTCCTCTTTTTGATGGTGAGATAGGTATTGCCCCGGGGCGGGCTCCCTTGATCGGCCGTTTAGGCTGTGGCGAAATGCGGATTCGTGAGGGTAGCAATCTGTACTGTTACTACGTCGACGGAGGATTTGTCGAGGTGGCTGGTAACATGGTGTCCATCCTGACACAAAGAGCGATTCGTGTGGAAGACCTTGATCTTGTGGACATTGAATCGGCGCTCACCGCAGCCCAGCAAAAGCCTGCAAATACACCTGAAACGATGGCGATTCGTGATCGAGCCCTTGCGCAGGCTCGTGGCCAGCGGTGGGTTGCACGGCCGCGAAGTTAAAGGTTCAGAGCCTCAACGCAGCAGGCACAACTGGAACATTCGTTGGCTTCGACCTCCTTTTCCCTTCAATCCAGTCAGGTGAATCTGGGGCTGTGCGATCGCTGCCATCGGACCATCTTTTGCAAAGTGGTCGACTGGAACAGAGAAAGGCGTTTTCCTGATCATTCCTCTATTCTTCATGGAAAACACCTGCCCGATTTGTCGATCTCTACAACCGGGTAGTCGCGACCTCTCCGTCCCTCAGGGAAGTCTAGGTGCAAAGTATGGATTCTGTTGTTTCCCCCAGGCTGCCGATTCAAACTGGGATCCCAGGCAATTCTGCTTGTTTGCAAATCGAAGTTTTTTCTGGCGCCCGAAGGAATCCTCACAGCAATTTTGAAAGCACGGTGATTTTTCTCGGTAGTGACCCTGAATGTGATTTCATCCTCAGCGAAGATTCCTTTCCGCCGATGTATGCGTTTCTCTTGATTGATTCACGGGGTGCCGTACTTCGGCATCTTGGTGGAGGACCTGTACTACTGCTTGATGCAAAGCCCATTGGCCGGCAGCGGGTCACAACGACCGCCACCGTCAGTGCCGGTCCATTGGCGATGGCACTTCAGATCACACCCAGTGCAATCAAAACTGATCGTTGCCAGAATGCCAATCGTTATCAGGATATTGTTCCATTCAATACTAGCGACAGCATGCTCGCTGCAGAAGCAGGCATTCAACTGATTGAACAGGCAAGTCGATTGTTGGCTTCTATTAGCAGTCGGGGGACGGAAGACTTTGCACAAACCACAACAGTGAAGTTAGCATCAACTCGCCCAACCAATTTATGCACCACCAACTCAGCGGATTTAAAACTCTCGGTTGGTCTACCGGTCACCGGACAGTTGCCCCCCATCTGGCAGCATATCTGCCTTAATTAGCGAGAAGGAGGTCCCTTGAACGAAACAAAGAGTGTTTCACGGATCGTCGGAATGATTGATTTAGGCAGCTCTGCAGCGAATCCACTATGCGAAATTAGATCGCTGATCACCGTCCAAAAAAGACACACTGCCAACACAGAGGAAACCCTATTAGTAGCTGAGGATAAAAACCTGCAGCGATCTTTTTCTCAGGAGACCGAAGTCGTTTTCTACGAAGCGCAGTTACCACAACTCATGCGGCAACTAGAACGGGAAATGCACATATTTCAGAGGCTCTATGCCCGTGCTAAATCCTTAGAACAGGCCGCACATAACTAAATCTGGTAATTGGATTCTGCCACCAGATCATCATCCAGCTCGCTCCGCTCGCGGAGTTTTGGCTTTTCTAGAACCACTGTCGTTCGCGGTTGAACGGATCGTGTGATCCAGACACTCGATCCGATCACCGAATCGTGACCGATCACTGTCTTTCCACCAAGCACCGTGGCATTTGCATAAATGACAACGTGGTCTTCTATGGTCGGATGGCGTTTTACTTTATCACCTCGAAGGAGTCCGCCCGCTTCATCCGTTTGAAAACTAAGTGCCCCTAGCGTAACACCCTGGTAAACCTTGACATGCCGACCAATCTCACATGTTTGTCCGATCACAACGCCCGTACCATGGTCGATAAAGAAGTGATCTTGGATCTGGGCACCCGGGTGGATATCAATCCCCGTTTCCCGATGTGCCCACTCGGTGAGCATTCTTGGAATGAAAGGAATATTTAGACGATACAACTCGTGAGCAACCCGATAAATTGTTACCGCCTCAAGACCTGGGTAGCAAAAAATCACTTCGTCGACCCCTTTCACGGATGGGTCGCCTGCTAAGGCCGCCTGGACGTCCGTGGCGAGTAACCTTCGTAGATCTGGAATTTTTTCCAGAAACTGGAGCGTCATCGTCTGCGCAAGGGCTTCGAAATCCGTATCCTCCACCGCGTGATCATCAATGCCTGCATCGTGTCTGATCGCCCGGGCCACTTGTTGCGTTAACTTATCATGCAAACCGTCAATCAGGTCGCCAACGTGATAGGTAATATTACCGAGATGCAAACCTTCGCGGCGACGGTAGCCCGGATAAATGATTTCTTTAATCGACTCAGCGACATCAATAATGACATCGTAACTCGGTAAGGGACTGTGACCGAGATGATTGATTGTTCCAACCTCTGAATAGGTTTTGACAATACGATGGGTCAACTCGGGAAGT
>CAUZBD010000100.1:0-7262 GCA_963577795.1 Planctomycetota bacterium
GGCTTCATGCATGTGGTTGTGCAACCGGTACACGGATCACACGTCGACACGGGCCGATACGTGGTAACCGGGACGTTGCAATACTCGGTGCGATAGCAGGTTTGCGGTACATACCGGCAACTCTGCTGAGGCTTGTAGCAGGTGGTCGCACAGGGACTGCAGGCCGAACCATAGCCGACCGTCATCGCAATCGGTTGTGCCATTGGCACCGGTTCATTGCGTGCCCAAAAGCGATTCCAGCGACGCATCATCCGATCGTACCGCCGGTAAGAGGTACCGGAAAAAAGCGGTTGATAGGCCGGGCGGTACGCCGTGGCGACCACCGGGTCGCACGCGCCTGTTGCACACGGCATCGCGGCCGGTGCAGTTGCTCCATAGTATGCCGTGACCGGCTGATTGCAGGTCAGACACTCTGCTTTGCATATCGATGCGGTGCAAACCAAAAGGCCCACGACCAACAGCGATGCTACGACAATTTTTTTCATTTGGTTTTTCATCATTCTTCTTCCACTCCAAAAGCCAACGAATCCAATGCGCCAAAGGTCCCCGCAGCACAGTAGCCGCAAAGTAACCAAAAAACCCTACTTTCATTTAGAACTCGCGCCGAGGCTCAAGTCAATAAGCTGGCTTGAGCAAAAAAAAAGATGGTAGAAGATTACGATTATTCAGGAGATTACGTTCGTAATAAAATGACCGGCTGTAGGGAATAGACAGGCAAAAATCCACACCCAACAAGAACATCGCTTTTCTCAGCAACGGGCGGCTTCTCACTAGGACACTCCGCCTGCAAGCAATGCCGTCACGCTTTATAGAAACATCCATCACGTTAACGACTAGGTCACCGCAGCTTTTCGTATTGATCGTACAGATCGGAAAAGACGTTACGAAGGTTCCCTTCGTGACGGCGAAATATTTCGGCGACCAACTCTGGACGAATCGGCGTTTCACCTTCAGGCAGCATGAACGTAACGAGCGCGTGCGCCAAATCAATGTGAGTGAGCGTCCTGTAGAGGTGAGGCAGACCAACATCACGATGGGCAGTCACGAGCAGGCCCCATTGACGATGTCGGCAGGTCCGCTTGAGTCGCCACTGCGCGAAAGATGTGAGTTGCTCGTAGCCATCGACAACGAGCATCGTTCCTCGGCCAACTTCGAACGATTCCCAAACCTGTCGCTGCCAACCGCGAGGCATCGTCCGCTGTTGATCGTGCAGATCGAATGGCACCATCCGTATCCCCGCCGCGGACGCCCGCTCGGCCAGCAGATACAGCAGCGTCGACTTACCGGATCCGTGCGGGCCGACAATTTGTCCCCAAAGGCCCGTATCCCAAAGCCGCTCAAAGAGTTGCTTTTCTTTGGGGCCAGGCGCGAAATGAAAAGGAACGGCGCCGGGTCGCGTGCAACGCGTGGAAAAAGGGTTGCTGGCCACGAAAGATCGATGGTGGTCGGGATAGGGAAGGTACTCAGGCATGATCATGCAAAGAAAAGGAACGGAAAAAATAGTGCACAGAAATTACTGCCACATAAATTCTGCTCGCATTCTTTTGACGTTATGGCTGTATTTTATTGGCAACAGATTCTACTTCCGCTTGCGGCTTCTCTTCCTCCTCGATGACCTGTCCCCGCGGAACCTGCCCAAGCCAGAACGACTGCTCGGCAGCAAAATCACGACCACGACTGAGAAACACGCGAATCCGTACACACCAATGAATTTTAACGAGGACTCCATCGTAACTCAGTGGACTAGCGGGTAACGCTGTCGTAAATGGTTGCGATTGCCGCATATCCACAAACTGACCATTATCATTGCCGATCCGCTCGAAGAAATGCACATCGAGATCTTCTTCACCTTTACCCTCGGTAAACCAGAGTACGGAAATTTCAACCACGCGGATCGCTTCGGGTTCAGCGATATCGACAAAAAATTCACCCGAAAGGGTATCGCCGGATTCATAATGGTCCGTATCGCCAATCAATCGAATCCGAATGGAAGGGTCTTTCATTCCTGCACGACTCCACTCGGTGTGCCAGAACTCTCAGTACCAGGAACCACAATGAGTGGGAAGTCGCGACAATATCCTGACCGCTTTGCGACCTGTGCCTTCACAGAGAGCTTCCAGGAAATACGGTTGTGCGAACTGATAAAAGAATGCATCGCACAAGCAGGAATTTCAAGTATTCTTTGCTCTTCGAATGGCTGCCCCGCATCGACTGCAATACTTGTTCCGTCGAATACATCCTGGCGACAGACAATTTTCGCTGCGGTAATGGAATTCGTCCCCTGCTGAAAAACGGCCTCCTCTTCACATTCGAGAGTGATCCGGAGACTCTCAAGAATCATCTTGCCCGTCTGCACAACAAGTAGCGTATATGCGCCACCCGGCCTCACAGGGTGACTGCTGATTTCGATGCGTGTCGGTCCAATACCACTCATCTTCCAAAATAAACGGACCAGATGCACGACCAACCAGATACCCGCTACCACAAACGGAAAGAGCGCGACGAGTAAAATCCAGTCTGCTTCACCAGCCATAATCTTGCCGATAGCAAGGAAAATAAATAAGGCCACAATCGCATTCCAGCAAGCTGTTCCAACACCTATGGCGAAAAGTTGCCATCCTAAGCGAGCTGCAATCGGAAGCCGGAAGGCGAGCGTTGTTCCCGGACTTCCGCTCACATCCTCAATACGGGGAATGGCTGGGAATTTTTTCGCGCCCGTATCGTCTTCAAACAATTCGCGGCTGGCCGTGTTTTGTGCCATGGCCGCACGTCGCTCACGCGAAGCCGTGAATTGCCACAGCGTGTATCCCAGTCCCCCGACGCCAATTGCCAAAAAGGCAACCGGAACGAGGAGCAACCAGTAAGCGAGCGGATTGCCACTGAAGAGGACGGCGGTACCCGGGTCAAGCGGATCGTACCAGCAGGGATACTTTTTACCTAGCTTGTACCTATCTTTGATTGCCTCCGCTTTTTTTCGACTCGGATAACGACTATCGAGCAGGTCGTAATCGCGACCAATATACGTACTCCCGTTCGCTCTATAGCGATAGGTGATGGTCGGCTGCCAGAGCGAAACATCCTCCTCGGTGCTCTTTTTCATCCCCGGATGACGAATCACCTGGCAGGTGGTCTGGACAAAATGGCGATTCACCCGCCACTGTGGCAAAACAAACCTGACGACGAAGAGACTCATCGCCACCGCACCAACCAGCAGGCACGCGGTGAAAAGGAATAATTCACCAACACTCGCCAGGGAGTGTGATCCACTGACCCGCGAACCCCGTTTCTTACGATGAAAACGGAGACGGGCTCGTTTGCGATGAAGGGAAAAGGGAGATCGCACAGGCAAAACCTTGCAGCGGATCCGGAACGGTGCGCCGCGCATTATAACGGTCTCTCCGGTACAGAGTATTGCCCCCGACAAACGGGAAATCGAACCTCGTCGCAATTCTGTGCGACTTGAGTGGGCCGAGGGGGACTGTTCTAATGCCACCATTGCAGTGCCGCATTTTTGTCACTTTTACTGGCACCGCTAAAACCAACCCCGATTCAATCGCCATGCCATTTCGTTGTGTTTGCCTCTCGATCTGGACGCTTGCTCTTGGTTTTGCCTGTGCGCAAACTGTGGCAGGAGACTGGCCTCAGATTCTCGGTCCCTCGCGCAATGGACTTGCCCCGCAGGAAACGCTCTCTACTGCATGGCCGGGCGGAGGCCCCCCTCTGCTCTGGAAGCGGAAAATTGGTCGCGGATATGCGGGAATCGCAGTCCGCGGAGAGCGGGCCATCCTTTTCTACCGCGATAATCGAGACAGAAAAGACGAAGAGGTCATCGAGGCCGTTCACGTGACTGATGGTCGCAGCCTCTGGAAATCAGGCATCGAAGCACACTTTGTACCCTCTATTTTTCCTGCCGAGGATGGCCCGCTCTGCGTGCCACTCGTCACCGAAAACCGCGTGTTCACCTTCGGAGGCGGTGGTGATCTTGCGGCCCTCGATTTGGAAAACGGTCGCATCCTTTGGAATCGGGCACTTTATCGTGAGTACCGAAGCCGTGGCGGAAGTATCGACTTTGGTTATTTTGGCGCCGGCTCTACCCCGATCCTTGAGGGGAACCGGTTGCTCGTGAACGTCGGTGGCAAGCAGGGGACCGGGATTGTCGCGGTCGATGCCACAACCGGAAAAAATATCTGGGAGGCGACCGACGAGGGAGCCAGCTACAGCGCACCGGTGGCCTGCACGCTCGCTGGAGAGCGTCACGTTATTTTTGTCACCCGCTACCATACTATTTCGATTGATCCGCAAGACGGGCATGTTCACTTTCGCTTTCCTTTTGGTCGTCGCGGACCGACCGTGAATGCGGCATCGCCTATTCTGCACGATGACTTGCTCTTTACGACGGCTAGCTACGGGGTCGGGAGTCGCTTGACGCGTATCCACTCCGAGGGAGCGGAAAAGGTTTGGGCCAACGACCGAGGATTTGCGAGTCAGTACAACACCCCCATCCTGCATCGGGGTTATCTGTACGGCACCGACGGACGCGCCGATCTGGGGAGTGCCTCGCTGAGGTGCATCCAAATGCAGACGGGAAAAGTGATGTGGGAAGTTGCGGATTTCGGCGTCGCGGCAGCCATTCTTGCCGACCAACACCTACTCATTATCCGAGCCGATGGAAAACTGATCCTGGCTCCGGCGAAGCCCGACAGGTTTATCCCCCAGGCCGAGGCACAAGTCGCCAACGGCACGGTGCGGGCGCTGCCCGCCCTGTCAGCAGGTCGCCTCTTCATTCGGGACCAAAATCAAGTGTACTGCTACGGTGTCGGAGCGGCCT
Organism: Planctomycetota bacterium; assembly: GCA_963577795.1. Classification (GTDB taxonomy): domain Bacteria; phylum Planctomycetota; class Planctomycetia; order Pirellulales; family UBA7805; genus UBA7805. The sequence continues at coordinate 4,829 of CAUZBD010000100.1, forward strand.
ATCTGCAAGCATCCAAACCTGCAGCAACAGGAGGTTCGTAACAGAAACGTGTCCACGCCCGCGACAACCCTCTCGAGGCTAGGCCGTATCGACCACCTCTGGACTTCTACGGTTAAATCCAATGGACTCCAGTGCGGTGTAAACTTCTTCTAATGTTTTTTCACCGAAGTTCGAAATATCAAGCAAATCTTCGGGGGAACAATTCAGTAAATCGTTTACCGTAAAGATGCCACGCTCCTCGAGACAATTTGTCGTGCGAACCGAGAGACCGATTTCCGCAGTACTCATTTCCAAACGATCAGTTAGATTCTCAGCCTTGTTTCCACCAGCGGGAAGCGGGATGCGTGTCATGGGTTCCCTCCCAATAAAAAGATTCCTGTTACTTAATAGATCCGCTCCTTTTGCGGAAGAATCCCTTATAACACAGAAACCTACCGAAGCGACGTGTCTATCGTAAGAAATATTTTTTTTACGAACGCCTTTAAGTATTCACATATAAAAAACGTTTTTAGGTTCCTCGCACCCACGTGCTAGCATGCAGAGCGCTCCCCACGCAGAACTCACCATCGCACAGCGGTCAGCGGTCGAACACATCGATGGCCCGCTATTGATTCTTGCCGGGCCCGGAAGTGGAAAAACCCGCGTTGTCACGCACCGCATCGCACATCTGATTGCCCAGGACGTCTCGCCGCGTCAGATTGTTGCGCTGACATTCACCAACAAGGCGGCCGATGAGATGCGCGAACGTGTCTCCACGCTGCTCCCTTCGATCAATGGACTGCACTTGAGTACGTTTCATCGTTTTTGTGCTCGCCTGCTCCGGGAATATGCAGCTCTCTTGGGACTTTCGGAAGCCTTTACAATTTATGATACCGATGACAGTTTGCGGATGCTCCGGCACGTCCTCGAAAGGCAGGGGATCTCGAACAATACGTTCAGCCCCCGTCAGATTGCAGCGGAAATCAGTCGGGCAAAAAACGATCTGATACGGGCCGAAGATTACTGCTCGCCACACGGGATGCCCTTGGCAACCGCTGTGGCTGAGGTTTATCCACTCTATCAACAGCAACTTCTTGCCGCGGCCGCCGTCGATTTTGACGATCTTTTGCTCCACGTCGCTACCTTGCTAACCGATCACCCTGAAGTCCGCGAGCAACTCGACGAGCGTTTCCGGTATCTGTTGGTGGACGAATACCAGGACACCAACATGGCCCAATACACCATCCTCCGCGGCCTGAGCCATGACTACCGGAACCTCGCGGCCACCGGAGACCCCGATCAGTCCATTTTTGGCTGGAGGGGTGCCAACGTTGGCAATATTCTCCGCTTCGAAGAAGATTTCCCGGATGTGCGTGTTGTGCGACTGGAACAGAATTATCGGAGTACCAAAGCGATTCTTCGCGCTGCCGATCACCTGATCCAGCACAATCAACTCCGAAAACACAAACAACTCTTTACCAAAAATGTCGAAGGAAGTCCGGTCGAGTTAACCTACTACGCGGATGGTCGTGACGAAGCCGAAAGTATTGCTTCGACGATTGCAGCCGAGATTGCAGACGGTGAGCGAAAAGCGAGTGACTTTGCTATTTTCTATCGTATCAACGCACTTTCGCGAGCGATCGAATTTGCGCTGCGTGAACAGGGAATTCCCTACCAACTGGTAAAGGGACTCGAATTTTTTAAACGCAAGGAAGTCAAAGATGTGCTCGCTTATGTGCAACTGGTTAGCAATCCCCGCGACGATGGAGCACTCCTCCGGATCATCAATACACCCCGTCGCGGCATCGGCAAGAAAACCTTAACGACGCTCATCGCCCATGCCAAGCAGCAAAGCCTGCCACTCCTGGAGAGTGCGCGACAAGCCGGTTTGATCGAATCGATTGCGAAGGCAACCGCTGCCCGCGTCGCCCGATTTGTCGCGATTTATGATCGACTTGTTCAAGAGGCCACCGGGGCGATTGAGGAACTCATGGGACTCGTGATGAGCCTTTCGGGATACCACGAAAGGCTGGCCGAATCGGACTTCGAGGAAGACCAGCAACGACTGGCGAACATCGAAGAATTATTGACGCTTGCGCGACAATTCGACCAGCAGCACCCCGAAGGGGGCGCCTTGGATCAATTCCTGGAGGAAATCGCGCTGGTCGGCGATACCGATGACTGGGACGAGAGTACCGATCGGGTGACACTCATGACGCTCCATGCGGCCAAAGGCCTGGAGTTTCCCGTGGTTTTTTTAATCGCCGCCGAGGAAGGCTTCCTACCGCACGAGCGAACCCGCACGGATGCCGATGCCGTCGAAGAGGAACGACGGTTACTTTTTGTGGGAATCACGCGGGCGGAGAAAAACCTGCGGCTCAGTCTCGCACGTAGACGCGATTTTCGCGGACAACGCATGCTCACCATTCCGAGCCAGTTTCTCTTGCAACTTCCT
>CAUZBD010000101.1:0-7261 GCA_963577795.1 Planctomycetota bacterium
TATGGGATCGATTCGATAGCCTTTATTGCGCATGCCCGCAGATTGATCTTTCGCTCGACATCAGCCGCATTGAGTTTGATGCAAGCTTTATGGAGGAGATGGAGCCCCGCATCCAGGAGGCCTTCGTGGAGATGGATGCGCTCGAGAGCGGGGCGATTGCGAACCCGGATGAGCAGCGAATGGTCGGACACTACTGGCTCCGGAATCCGGCGTTGGCACCGAGTCAAGCGATTGCTGATGCAATCCGGAATACGCTGACTAAAATAAAGCAATTTGCTGCAGACGTGCATGCTGGCCAAATCAAGCCACCGAGTCGCAGCCATTTCCAGCAGGTGTTGTCGATCGGGATTGGTGGGTCGGCGCTGGGGCCCATGTTTGTATCCGATGCCCTCGGCACTCGAGCCAACACGAAGATGGATATTGCCTTTATCGACAATACCGACCCCGGAGGAATCGCACGCACTCTGGACCGATTGGGGGAGCGACTGGCGGAGACGTTGGTCATCGTGATCACCAAGAGTGGTGGAACTCCAGATACGCGCAACGGGATGGCTCTCGTACGGTCAGCCTATGAAAATAGCGGCCTCGATTTCTCCAAGCATGCAGTCGCGGTGACCATGCCGGGGTCGAAGATGGATCAATTGGCTGAATCGCAGAACTGGATTCAGCGGTTTCCGATGTTCGACTGGATTGGGGGCAGAACCAGTGAGCTTTCCGTCGTAGGATTGCTGCCAGCGGCTTTACAGGGGATCGATATCGATGCGATACTCGCTGGAGCTGCCGAGTGCGATGTTGTAACGCGAAACAAAACAACGCATCAGAATCCAGCAGCGCTTTTGGCGCTGATGTGGTTTTCTGCCACTTCGGGTCGCGGGCAGAAGGACATGGTCGTGCTTCCTTACAAAGACCAACTTTTGCTACTGAGCCGGTATCTGCAGCAACTTGTGATGGAATCACTGGGTAAACGTCTTGATCGGGACGGTAATCGCGTTGATCAAGGGATTGCCGTTTACGGCAACAAAGGCTCAACCGATCAACACGCCTATCTGCAGCAATTGAGGGACGGAGTGAATAACTTCTTCGTTACCTTCATTCGCGTCCTCGAATTAGAGAGCGACACAGTACAGGTCGAACCCGGAATTACGGCTGGTGATTATCTGCACGGATTTCTTGTGGGAACCCGGGCGGCGCTTTACGGCAACGAGCGTCAGTCGATCACCATCTCGGTCCAACGTGTCCAGCCTCGTTCCGTAGGTGTGTTGATCGCACTTTTCGAAAGGGCTGTCGGGTTTTACGGGTCGCTTGTGAATATCAATGCGTATCATCAGCCGGGTGTTGAGGCTGGGAAAAAAGCGGCTGCAGCAGTGCTCGATCTCCAGAGTCGAATCGTCGCTTATTTGAGCGATACACCTCAGACGGCTGACGAGATTGCGACGGGAATTGGAGCGGTAGAGGAAGTCGAAACTGTTTATCTGCTGTGTGAGCATTTGCTGGCCAACGGGCGTGCATTCGGGGACATGAAAAACATGCCCTCAGAATCCCGTTTTAAAACGAGCTAACTTATTTATAAATGAAAGAGGAGTTTACGATGTCCAATCTTGTCGATTCGCTCAAAGCAATGACGACAATCGTTGAGGATACGGGCGACATAGCATTGATTGCGGAATTTAGCCCGCAGGATGCGACGACGAATCCAAGTCTCATCTATAAAGCAGCGCAGATGCCCGCCTATGAAAAATATCTGACCGACGCCCTACAGTATGGGCGAGAGGCAGAGGGAGACTCCTCCGCCGCCTTTCTCGATAAACTCTTTGTTGATTTTGGCTGCGAGATTCTCCGCCATATTCCGGGCAGAGTCTCTACCGAGGTGGATGCTCACCTCAGCTTTGATACCGAGGGAACCGTTAATAAAGCGCATGAACTTATCGCTCTTTATAAAGAACAAGGCGTTGGGGCCGAACGTATCCTGATCAAAATTGCGAGTACCTGGGAAGGGATTCGAGCGGCTGAGCGTTTAGAAAAAGAGGGCATCCATTGCAATTTGACATTGCTTTTTAGTTTTGCCCAGGCAGTGGCGTGTGCGGAGGCCGGTGTGACGCTGATCTCTCCTTTTGTGGGCCGCATTTACGACTGGTACAAAAAAGATCAGGGCGTCGACGATATTCCGATCGAAGAGGATCCCGGTGTGAAGGGCGTCACGAAGATCTATAACTACTTCAAGCATTTTGACTATGCAACGCAGGTCATGGGCGCGAGTTTCCGGAAAGTTGGTCAAATTACTGAGTTGGCCGGATGTGATTTATTGACGATTAGCCCAGAATTGCTTGACGAGTTGCAGCAGACCGAGGGCACGCTTCCCCGAAAGTTGTCGGTCGACGAGGCGAAAGCGGAATCGGTTGATAAAATCCACCTCGATGAAATTGCCTTTCGATGGATGCATAATCAGGACCCAATGGCGGTCGATAAACTTGCCGATGGGATCCGCCGGTTTGCTGCCGATACGGTGAAATTGAAAGAATTTGCCCAACAAAAAGTCGCACAGTTAACGTAATGCGAGTGAATAAAGGAAAACAGCTATGCAATTAGGGATGGTTGGCTTGGGACGCATGGGTGCCAATATGGTGCGGCGACTCATGGAGGGCGGTCACGAATGCGTTGTTTTCGATAAAAATAGAGAGGCACGGGCGGCTCTGGCGAGTGAGGGTGCGATCGAAGCCGATAGTCCGCAGTCGCTTGTGGCGAACATGCGCCATCCGCGGGCAATCTGGATGATGGTGCCGGCGGGAGTTGTGGGCGATACGGTCGCAGAATTTGGTCCGCTTCTTAAGAAAGGCGACATTCTGATTGACGGCGGGAACTCCTACTATAAGGACGACATGACCCGTGCGACGTTGCTACAGGAACAAGGCGTGCATTACCTCGATGTTGGTACGAGCGGGGGTGTTTGGGGTCGTGAGCGGGGTTACTGCATGATGATCGGGGGTGACGAGACTGCGGTTGCGCAACTCGACCCGATTTTCCAGACGCTTGCACCGCTGGCCGAATCGGCACCACGCACTACGGGACGCGAGTCGGGCGGGGGAACTGCAGAACACGGTTATCTGCATTGTGGCCCCAGTGGCGCCGGGCACTTTGTGAAAATGGTCCACAACGGAATCGAATACGGCATTATGGCCTCTTATGCGGAGGGACTGAATATTCTTCGGCATGCGAATATTGGTAAGCGAGGGCGGGAAGTCGATGCCGAAACAGCGCCACTCCGCAATCCAGAGGACTATCAGTTTGATTTAAATCTTGCAGATATAACCGAAGTATGGCGCCGCGGAAGTGTGATTGCATCGTGGTTATTGGACCTTACCGCAGAAGCACTGTTCAAGGATCCTACGCTCGATACTTTCACAGGGAGAGTATCTGATTCGGGTGAGGGCCGCTGGACGATCAATGCAGCGATTGACGAATCGGTTCCGGCTCCTGTACTCTCCAGCGCGTTGTACCAGCGCTTCTCATCTCGCGATCAGGCAGAGTTTGCCGATAAGGTCTGTTCGGCCATGCGTAAGGAATTTGGTGGGCACGTGGAACGAGCCGCTGGTGGCTGAGTGCGGTTGGTAACGCGGAGAATATCATGACGACCTCTGAAAAAACAAATCCTCAGACGGGGCCTTTTTTAGGCGTCATCTTCGGCGCTTCGGGTGATCTTGCTAAGCGTAAACTGATGCCGGCGATTTTCAATCTTGCCAGAGACGGTCTGCTGTCTGCACCGTTTGCGATTCTCGGCATTTCCCGTCAGGAGATGAGTGACGAGGAATTTCGGCAAAAAGTGGTTGCCGATATGGAAGAACTAGCGCCGGGTGAATTAACGGAGGCCATGCAAGAAAGCTTGCTTCCTCATTTCTTTTATATGCCGGGAGACGTGACCGATGCAGCGACCTACGGACGGCTGAAAAAGAAAATGGCCGAGATTGACCAGCAGTGTGGCACCGAAGGAAATGCCTTTTTCTATCTCGCGACGGCACCCACGCTTTTCAGCCCCGTGATCCATGCACTTGGTAAAGAGGATCTGATCGCTGAGAATACGGGTTGCTGGCGAAGGGTGGTGATCGAAAAGCCATTTGGCCACGACCTCGAATCGGCACGGTCGCTAAATGCAGATATTCAGGGTGTCCTGGGCGAAGATCAGATTTATCGTATTGACCATTACCTCGGCAAAGAAACCGTCCAGAATATCGCTGTCTTACGTTTTGCCAACGGGATGTTTCAGCCCTTCTGGAGTAATCTCTATATCGACCATGTGCAGGTGACGGTTGGCGAAACGCTCGGGGTTGAAGGTCGTGGAGGTTACTATGAACAGGCAGGCGCACTCCGCGACATGATTCCTAATCACATTTTCCAGCTTCTCGCGTTGATTGCTATGGAGATGCCTTTATCTTTCAGTGCCGATGACATGCGCAATGAGCAGGTGAAGGTCTTGCGTGCAATCAGGCCTCCGGAGGGCGAGGAGGTGACGCGGCACGTGGTGCGTGGCCAATATGGCTCGGGTACTGTCGACGATAAGCAACTGGTTGGATATCTGGACGAGGAAAACATCGATCCCCAATCGCGAACGGAAACGTATGTCGCGATGCGGCTGTCGATCGACAATCAGCGTTGGGCCGGGGTGCCGTTTTACTTGCGTACGGGAAAGCGACTAGCAGCTCGGGTTACAGAAGTTGTGGTCGAATTCAAGAAGCCACCCTTTACTCCATTTCGTGAAACCACTGTCGAGTCCCTTGAACCTAACCAGTTGATTATCCGCATACAGCCGGACGAAGGGATTTCGCTTCGATTTGTGACCAAGGTGCCCGGAACGCTTTTAAAGCTGGATGAGGTTGATATGGATTTTCACTATGCGGATTATTTTGGTCGTACTCCGGCGACGGGTTACGATCGTTTGCTCTACGACTGTATTCGCGGCGAGGCGACTCTCTTTCGGCGTGCCGATATGGTAGAAGCGGGCTGGAGAGCCGTTGCTGGTATCCAGGCGGCATGGGCTACCGGCAAGAAATCGCTGAGGGAGTATCCTAGTGGAAGTTGGGGTCCTGCGGAGGCGGATGCGCTGCTCGCGCGTGACGGACGCCAATGGAGAGTCTACGTCTGATTTTTTTTATGTTCCACAACTTGTCGGCCAATAGAAATCATGTCCCAGCGTCACGTTATCGTTGAATCCTCAGCTAGCGATCTTTGCGAGAAAGCGGCAATCCGATGGCGCGAGTTGTCACAAAAGGCGATTGCAGAACGTGGGCGATTCAATGTGGTGCTTTCCGGTGGTTCGACTCCCCGTGAGCTCTATCAAATTCTGGCGTCGCGAGGCTTTCGGATGCAGATCGATTGGTCGAAAACAGAATTCTTTTTCGGCGATGAGCGGTCGGTGCCGTCCGATGATCCAGACTCTAATTTCCGGATGGTGTGTGAAGCCCTTTTTGAAAAGATAGCCCTCGCAGACGAGCAAATTCATAGGATGCGAGCCGAAGCCGAAGATCTCGAGGGGGCAGCCGCCGCGTATCAAGAAATGATAGCCGGTCGTTTTGAGATTGATGCCGCTGGTAATCCCCCGTCGTTCGACTTGGTCTTGTTAGGGATGGGACCTGATGGACATACGGCGTCGCTTTTTCCAGATACGAGTGCGCTTGGAGAAACGCAGCGGTGGGTGGTTGCCAACGATGTCCCACAATTGGATACCCGGAGAATGACGATGACAGTGCCTTTGATCAATACGGCACGGTCCGTTGTATTTCTCATCGCCGGTGAGTCGAAAGCAAATCCGCTGTTTGAGGTTCTCTGTGGTGCTGATGACCCGGAACTCTATCCATCGCAACGGATTGCCCCCACAGCCGGATCGCTTACATACTTCCTTGACCGTGCCGCAGCAGCGAAACTTCCCGACTCCATCGTAGGCTAAAGTCTGATCATGACAACCAATCACAAAATTAAGATTGCCGCCTCGATTCTTTCTGCAGATTTCGGAAATCTGGCCGCAGCTGTTGGAGAGGCAGAGAAAGCGGGTGTCGACAGAATTCATGTCGACGTGATGGACGGTCACTTTGTACCGAACATTAGTATCGGTACACCTGTGGTTGCGTCACTGCGGAAGGTGACCAAGTTGCCTCTGGAAACACATCTGATGATTGATGAGCCTATTCGGTATCTGGAGGCCTTTCAGAAAGCGGGTAGTGATTCGTTGCTGATCCATGTGGAAGGACAAGCAAACCTTCACCGTACGGTACAATCAGCGAAGGATCTTGGCGTTCGGGTGGGCGTTGTTATCAATCCTGCGACACCTGTTGAGGCGGTCGATGCGATCCTCGATCAGGTCGATCAGATTCTGGTGATGACGGTCGATCCTGGTTTCGGCGGCCAGGCTCTGATTTCAGGTACGATGGCAAAAGTAGGTGCGCTTCGCGAGAAGTTGGATGCGGCAGGTTTGGATTGTGAACTCTCGGTTGACGGTGGGATTAGCCCTCAAACAGCAGCGGATGCCGTGGCTGCTGGCGCAGATATTCTGGTCGCGGGATCTGCAATCTTCAGGTCGGAATTATCCATTGCGTCGGCAGTTGATGCGCTTTGTGAAGCGACAAGGAACTGAACCGAACGAAGAGACTATCGTTGGGGCGAAGGAGTCTATCATGAACGCAGTCGAAACGGTTTTTCTCTTCGATGTCGACAATACGCTTCTCGATAATGATTCTGTGGCTGAAGATCTTCGCCAATATCTGCGGAAAAAACTGAGTATTCAGGCAGAAAAGCGTTACTGGAAGCTGTTCGAGAAGGTACGGAAAAAACTCGGCTATGCCGATTATCTCGGTGCGCTACAGCGTTACCGGATTGAGCATCCTCATGATCATCAACTTCCGGAAATCTCTTCCTTTCTTCTGAATTATCCTTTTGCCAAAAGGCTGTTCCCCGGCGCACTTGAGGTGTTGCGATATTTCTCGACCTTCGGCACGGTAGCTATTCTGACCGATGGCGACGTCGTTTTTCAGCCGCATAAAATACGTTGTTCAGGCATCAATGCGGCTGTCGATGGACGCGTGATGATTTACATTCATAAAGAGCAGGAACTGGAGGATGTACAACGACAGTATCCGGCTGAGCGCTACGTGCTTGTTGATGATAAGTTGCGGATTCTCTCTGCGGTAAAGGAAATCCTTGGTTCCCGCGTGACCACGGTTTTCCCTCGGCAGGGTCATTACGCGCTCGATAAAGATATTGTTTCCCAGTACCCCCC
>CAUZBD010000102.1:0-7238 GCA_963577795.1 Planctomycetota bacterium
ATTAGGTGTATTTCTTCTGCGATTCTGCGCGGAGTTTAGGCCGCAGCGATCCGATACAAAGAGATGGGATCTTCTGCCCCGAATTGTTTTTCGGTGCTGGCACCGCAGGCGCGGCAGAGTGATCGCCTTTTTTCCACTGAGGATAAGCTGCAATGCGTAAATGGTTTCTTTTGGTCATTGGATCTTGGTTGGTGTTTGCCACCACGCATGTCGATGCCGGATGGCTGACCGCCGCCAGGCGCGATTTTTACCGCAGCCATCACCGCAGTCACTGCTGGCCGCATCCCTACAATCTCATGGATCAGCAGGCGGTCCGCGATCCGTTCCGTCTGATGATCGAAAGAGGCTGGCAAGCGCAAAATACGATTCGCAGCGAGCACTTCGAATCGGGTACCGAAAAATTAAATGCTTACGGTCGCCGACACGTTCGCTGGATCCTGACGCGGGTGCCCGAAACGCGACGCGTGCTCTTTGTGCAGCCCGCTGAAAGTTCCCGGCAGACTGCCCGGCGGTTGGCAGCCGTGGAGCATGTGGCCCGCTTGGCCGAAGAAGACACGGGTGTGGAAGTGGTTTTGGCCACAATCGCGCCCCCGGCGGTGACCCCACTCCGAGCCACACAGGCGGCAGCAGATGGACCCGAAAGACGGTGGAAGTGATGCGCTCGAACATGCTGTATCGAAGTTGGATTTTGTTTACTCTCTTGCCACTTGTTGGCTGTGTCCTGGATCGGGGAGCCGAAATTCCCTATTCCAGCACGGGGTTGCAGACCGATGCCCAACCACCCAACGCAAAACTCCACACCGAAATGGCCTGCATGCTGGAGCGGAGTGGTGAGACCGGGGGCGCGGCGGTTCACTATCAGAAGGCACTTGAGCATTCACCCCACGATCTTACCGCACAACTCGGCTACGCCCGCCTGTTGGTGGCCACTAAAGAGGCGGAGCAGGCGAGTGGTTGGTTTGAGCGGGCGCAGCAGGATTATCCGGAATCGGCCGCGGTACACAATGATTTGGGGCTCTGTTATGCCGAGTGTGGCCGGGGCACCGATGCTGTGGTCGCCATGCGACGGGCCACTCAACTTCAACCCGACGAAGTTCGCTATCGGAACAATCTGGCCAAACTGCTCGTCGCCGAAGGGAAAAACGTACAAGCACTCACGGAACTTCTGGCGGTCCATCCCCCGGCAGTTGCCCACTACAATGCGGGATATCTGTTGCAATCGCACGGCAAACGCGCCGATGCTGCCGAACAGTTCCGACTGGCCGTTTCGTTGGACCCGGCACTCGTGCCAGCCCAACGCTGGAATACGGCGCTCGCCCGTCGCGATCAACTTGATGCGAGTACCGCCCAATTTCCTACGCGGCTTCCCCAGGCTGAAATCCAATAGAGCTCAGCTTGTTGCTACCAGTTCCTGCACGCCAACAAATGAAGCATGCGCTTTGAGGCAGGTACGGCGAAAAGTTTCGGGCCGGGTGACACCAATGAGACGGAAAGTTTCCACGTCGCCCTTGCGGAAGACGAGATCTCCGGCCGGATACCACGCCTGTCCGGGCAGCACGATAACGTCAATCGCGTCGAAATTGTCGAGACTGACCGACATCTCGTCGACCCACCTGGCAGACCAGGATAATTGCTTCCGCTCCACGATCACGCGGCGATTGGTTAGCACATACCGGCGGGCAAGTCCCGGAAGCAGTCCAGCAAAAAACATTTGTAACGCGAGCGGAATTGAGAATAGCGCAAAAAAATTGCCGAGCGTGAGAATGTGGCCGACACCGACCTTGATGCTGTAGAGCCGACCGAGGGTACAACCGAGTCGCCCGAGGGGCGGTGTGGAGAGGGCCGTGAGACCAGGCCAGACGACCATGCTCGTCACCTCGCCGGATGTTGGCGGTGCCACCCCCGCAATCGCTTGTGCCATCAAAGGTGCTCCACAAGAAAACGCGTTCTGCAAAAGTCTGCCAGAGAGGAAAAAAACTACCATAAGCGGCAAAGAGTATCCAGGGGACCGGCCCCTCAGTCGCCGATGCCGTAATACGTTTCGTAGATCCGCCTGGCGGAGGCGGCGGCCGATTCCCAATCCCACGGCTCCGCGCTGAAGCGGTCGGGACTCAGGCTGCGCACGTAGGCTGCGGGTGTGGTCTCACACATCGATTCGACCACATGCCGACCGATACCTGCTGAGCCGGAAACGCCGTGCGCGTTGCAGCCCCCGGCCATCACAAAGCCCTCGACCTGCTGCGAAGGTCCCACGATAAAACGTCCGTCGGGTGTGAAGGTGGGCCAGCCCTTAAACACGCTGCGAATCCCCAACTGTTCGATGGGGGCAAACTGCGGTTGCATCTGTTCGACAAAAAAGGCCAGCGCGTCGTAGTCGGCCTCCAAACGTGGTGGCTCCTGCTGGGATGTATACTTTCGCGGATCGGTACTCAATGAATCCGGTTCCCAGCCCCCGAGCAGCAATCCCCCGACCTCGGGCCGCAGATAGATAGAACCGTCCGGGATCCGCACGACCGGCAGCTGCGGATCCATCCCCTCGCACTGCACGGTAATCAAAAACTCGTGCCGCACCGGGACGATGGGAAGTTCCATTCCGGCCCAGCGGGCAACGTGGTAGGCGTGCGCCCCGGCCGCATTGATCACGGTCTCGCATTCGATCGTGCCCTCGGCAGTCTCGACTCCGGTGACCCGATTGCCGGAAAGCATTAGTCCGGTCGCCGCCCGCGAGGTTTCGAAGCGGACGCCCATCCCGCGGCAATGCTTGACGTAGGCCATCGTTAGGTCGTAAGGCTGAAGGTAGCCATCGCTCGGACAATAGAGGATGGCCTGCGCGGCGGAAAAATCGAGCGCGGGCCAAAGTCCTTTTGCGCGGGCCGGATCGATAAACTCAACTTCCAGATCGGCCTCTGCAGCCACGGCAGCAAGCTTTTTAAAGGCGGCGACGCGTTGCTCACAGAGTGCCACCCGCAGCGAGCCGACTTGTCGCCAGGAGGGATTGGCGTCGGGGTCTTGCTGCATTTGAGAAAATGTCGCGACCGACCACTGGGCCAGCTTGATCCGCTCGACTGTACTGCGCACCTGACCGACCAAGCCAGCAGCCTGACTGGAAGTGGCCGCGGCAACGGAGGATTCTTTTTCCAAAAGTAGAATATCGCGTTTCCCCGCAAGAGCCAGCTGGTAAGCAACACCGCAACCCACCGCACCCCCGCCGATGATCACGATTTTTGCACTCTCCGCTGCGCTCATCCGTTTTCCTCGCTGCTTTTCTCAGTACGGCGTTCCTGGTATCCGAGTGCGGTGGCTAGAATTTCAGCCACATCGCAGACCTCTTTCTCTGGCGCTTTATCGGCCACGCCGTCCCGCATCATGATCAAACAGAATGGACACGACACCGCCACGGTCTCGGCACCGGTGGCGAGCGCCTCGTCCACGCGCGAGCGGCCCATGCGCTCCTCGACCGGGTCGTCAAACCACATCCGGCCCCCTCCCGCGCCGCAGCAGGCGGTCTGCTTGCCGTTGCGGGGCATTTCGAGGAGGTCGTTTTCGGTTCCCAACGCAATCTGCACCAGTTGGCGGGGCGGCTCTGTTACTCCCCCGACCCGCGCCAGATAACACGGATCGTGGTAAGTCACCTGCGCAGCAGCATCGCCGGTGGGCTCGGGCAATTGGCCTGCAGCGATTAAGTCGGCGAGTAACTGCGTGTGATGGACGACCTCATACTGACCGCCAAACTGCGGATAATCCTGCCGCAGACTGTTGAGGCAGTGCGGACAGTGGGTCACGATCTTACGCACGCCGTGACGGGAGAGCGTTTCAATATTTTTCCCAGCCAGTTCCTGAAACACAAACTCGTCGCCCATCCGGCGAGCCGACTCCCCGGTGCAGCGTTCTTCGGGTCCCAGAACGGCAAAGGAAACGTGCGCCTTTTTGAGCAGCCAGATTAAACTGCGGGCCACCCGCTGCACGCGGCGATCGTAGGAAGCGGCACAGCCGACCCAATATAGGTATTCAAAATCGGGCGCACTCTCAGGGGTCGGCACCTCCAGGCCCGCCGCCCAGGCAAAGCGGTCCTGCTGCGGCAGTCCCCAGGGATTACCGCTCCGCTGCGACTTTTGCAGCGCACCGGCGGGTGTGCCCCGCAGTGCCCCTTCGCCGATCAGGTGCCGCCGCATATCGGTGATCATCCCCAGCGGGTTGACCCGTAGCGGGCAGACCTCGACGCAGGCCGAACAGGTCGTGCAGGACCAAAGCGTTTCGGCGGAAATGACATCACCGTGCAATGCACCTTTCAGCTCGCCCTCTTCCCCGCGGGCCAGATGGGCCAGTAGATCGAAGCCTTGCGCGTCGAGGTGGCGGCGGATGTCTTGTACCACGGCTTTTGGCGAAAGGGGTTTGCCTGCCTCATAGGCCGGGCACGCATCTTCGCAGCGACCGCAGGCAACGCAAGCGTCGAAATGCAACAGCCGCTCGCGGGAAAAATCGACCACCTGGCCTGCGCCCACCAAACCAGTTTCTTCCACTTCTTCGATCGAAATCGGTTCCATCCGTCCCAGGGTGCCCGGCTCGGTAAGCAGGTTCACACTGCCGGCCACCGCATGCATCAGTCGCGTGTAGGGAAAGGCGGCCACCAGCGCCAGGGCAGGAAGGGCATGCAGCCACCAACTCCAGCGGTGCAGCGTGATGGCCTGCACGTGGTGGATGCCGCCTGCCTCAAGCGTGCGGGCCACAGCCAGGCCGACGAACGAACATTCCGGTTGAGGTGTCTCGGCCTGCAGGATCCGCAGTCCTTCGACCACATATCCCGTAACGCCAAGGAAGAGCAAGCAAAGCAGAATCACGAGATCGGCCGGTTTGTGGTCGAGGCTCGGTGGGCGACGGAAACGCCTCCACAAAAAAATACAGCAACCGATGATCAGGGCCAAACCGAATGTGTCGAGGACCAACTCGTAAATGATGTAGTACAGACCGTAATGGAACACCGGGTAGGCCGGCGGGCGGCCGAGAAGATCGGCCAGGAGGTGTTCGATCGCAATCAGGATCGTGCCGATAAGCAGCACCACAAATCCGGAAAAAAGAAGAAGGTGGGCGGTGCTTGCCAGTCCGCGACCGCGGAGCCGATGCTGCAGGAAAATTTCGCGTACCAGTCGGCCGACACCTGTTTGCCAGGAAATCCGCTCCTCTTTCCAGGGTCGCAATCGCCAGATCCGCACCCTCCGCCACACGCCCCAACAGAAGCACACGATCGCTGCTGCGCCAAGGACGGCAAAGATCCAGCGGGCGAGGGGAGGGATGTTGCCTAAAATCTCCCGCGTCGGTTCCGGTCCCGTAGCCAGCAACGTAGCAAGGCGAATCACTCGGAGTTCCTTTGGCTAAGTCGCTCGATCAACTGAGGCACGACTTCATAGACATCGCCTACCAAGCCGAGATTGGCGACCTCAAAGATCGGCGCGTCCGGATCGTTGTTCACCGCGACAATGGTCTTTGAATTTTTCATGCCTGCCATGTGTTGCACCGCGCCGGAGATGCCCAGTGCGAGATAAACCTCTGGGGCAACGATTTTTCCGGTTTGACCCACCTGCAGTTCATTGGGCGCAATACCTGCATCGACCAGCACCCGGCTGCTGCCGGCCGCCCCGCCGAGCGTATCGGCCAGCTTGCCAATCAGCGCTTCGAAGTCCGCACTATTTTTGATTGCCCGTCCTCCCGAAACAACCACGGCCGCTTCGGTCACATCGGGTCGACCACCCCGCTTTGATTCGACTGCCTCGACCTGCACTCGCGCGGGCAGGTCGGCAAGATCGATTGCAAGTGGCCGGATCGCTTCGGTCGCAGCGAGCGGTTCGGCCGCTGCGTAGGCGGTGCTCTGGCAGGTGATGATTTGGACCGGTCCACTGAGTTGCACCGTGGCCACAATCGCCCCGGCATACATCGCACGGCGTAGTTGCAACTGTCCATCGACCCACTTGTGCCCAAGCACATCGCTGGCCATCGTTCCGCCGAGCAGCGCCGCAGCCCGCGTCAAAACATCTTTGGCAAAGGTTCCCGAGCCAGCCAGAAGCAGCTCGGCCCCTTCCTGTTTTACGGCGCGGGCAATGACCGGCGCCCAGGTATCGGCGGTGACGGTGGCCAGTTTTTCCGCATCGACCGAGCACACCGGTGCGTAGCGTGCAGCTTCACGTGCCACGGTATCGAGTTGAGCACCCAGCAGCAACCAGCGCACGCTTCCGCCGTTTGGCTCTGCCAGCTGGCGGCCACATTCGATTGCCGCAAGACTTGCCGGACGCAGCCTGCCGACGTCGGTTTCTGCTAAGACGAGAATTTTCAAGGTAGCACCTCCACCAGAGCCTCAACCAACTGCTCGACCGAGTCCACCCGTCGGCAGGTGCGCGACTGGGAAGGAGCCTCGAGCCCAATGATTTTGATGCGGGGCTCTAAGGTGATTTCGAGTGCCTCGAGTTGCAGCTGTTCGATCGGTTTCTTTCGCGCTTTGAGAATGCTCGGCAGCGAGGCATACCGTGGCTCGTTGAGCCGCAGGTCGGTAGTGATTACCGCCGGACGGGTCACCTCGATTGTTTCGATTCCCTGATCGGTTTCGCGGTCGACCCGGACCGCGTCTTCGCTAAGTTCGACCTTTGAGGCGAAGGTGGCTTGCGGCCAGTCGAGCAACGCGGCGAGAAACGGACCGACCTGGCTGGCATCGTCATCGACCGCCTGCTTGCCCATCAAAACCAGATCGGGCCCTTCGCGAAGAACCAGTACCTGCAGGATGCGGGCCACGTTCCAGGGATCGAGCGACTCTTCACAATGCACCAGGATTGCCCGATCAGCACCCATCGCCAAACCGCTGCGGAGCTGTTCTTCGTAATCCGCACTGCCGATACCCACGATCAGGATCTCGGCATCGCAGCCCGTCTCGCGAAGCCGGATCGCTTCTTCGAGTGCGATCGCATCGAACGGGTTGATCACAAAAGGCAATTGGTCGTCGTTGATCCCACGACCATCCTCGCGGAGTGTAATCCGCTGATCGGTATCGGGAACGCGTTTGGTGGGAACCAGTATTTTCATCGCCACTCGCTAGATACTTTTCACGAAAATTCTTGAGGTTTATTCTATTTTTCAGGAGGCCTTGCCACTGGCCGTTTTGCCCTCGACGCGCCCGTAGTAATTGCCTGCCATTTCAAAACAGTGATTGCGGATTTCATCGCGGGCAAGGTATCCGGGCTGTTCAAAGAATCGGT